>CAYLSJ010000029.1:0-11239 GCA_964386655.1 uncultured Candidatus Bathyarchaeia archaeon
CTCTCAAAGCGTCAATACTATTCTTAGCCGCCCGCCTAATATTCCGCGGAGTAGTCGTATCCTCAGAAACCGCATCGAGAACAGCCACAGCCTCCTCGATACGCTGCTCGTACTCCTTCACCTTCTTCTTCCCCACCATCCAGCAGAACCCCCATACAAGTGACACCGAGCGATACTCAAATAATCCACAACTCATTAAAACCTTTTCGCAAGAGGACACAGCTGATGACAGCAAAACAAAAAGACCTACAAAACATGGCAGACCTACTACGCCAAGGAGCCACACTCACCGAGCTCTCATGCCCAGCCTGCGCTTCACCACTGTTCAAGATGCGAAGCGGCGAACTCTGGTGCGCCAAATGCCAAAAACGCGTCATAATAGTAAGAGAAGGAGAGACCCCAGAAGACGCAACAAGATCGATCATGCTCAGCGGAGTTGAATCAACAGTGCTAACGAAGATAAGAGAAGTGCAAACGAAAATCAACGAAGAAAAAGATCCAGCGCAACTCGAAAAACTCAGCACCACACTAGCATCACTACTAGAAAACCTAGAAAAGATCAGAAAAATGAAACAGTAGGCACAAGGCGTGCTCGGCTGCTACAATGACTTCCCCCGTGACGCGTCCTGCTTTGCACAATTCGCTTACGTCAGCTCAGTGCAGGAATTGCAGACTGCAATGGTCAAGGCGTTCTGCAGACTTAACCAACAAGCCATTGACTTGGGCTCGATAACAGCAGCTTCGCCGATTGGTTGCTCTGTCAACTTTGAATTCGGCATAGCTGACACAGATGCATTCTACTTCGTTGACAAGGGAGAACTCAGCAAACTCGAGAACGCGATAAAAGTGCAGTCATTGCCCATACTAGACGTGTTCTGCGCTGCGAGATACAGCATCAAGAATGAAAAGGGACAAAGCAAAACCAAATCATTACAGTTTGACTACAATGTGCTTCGCTTCACATTTGAAAAGGAAAACATAGAGCTACTCCTCCATTACATCAGGGGAATCCAACGCATACCAAGAAAAGACTTCATTCTCTTTCTAAAAAACCAGATCAATTGGGAACTCGCTCAGGAACAACACGAAGCTTTGACACTGAAAAGCTTATTCTAAGAACACGATAGCCAGCTAATCCTTCAACTTCCCAAGAACAAGCTTCAAGATATCTTCAGCCACAGCTTTGATAGGTCTGTCGCCGTCTAGAGAAACCAATTGTTGCTGTTGAACCAGCTTCAGGTATACTTCCCTCACGTTCTTCAGGTTTGACATGTTTTCCATAACCGACCTCTTCCTTCTCAGCCGCTTAACAACCACTTCAGGTTGAACGTCTAGGAACAAGGCCAAGCTGGGCTTCAACGCAAGCTGATTAACTTGATCTATCCAATCCAAATCGAGTCCCGCAGCGCCTTGATAGGCAAGGCTGGAGTAAACGTAGCGGTCGCAAACCAAGGTCTTGCCTTGCCTCAACAAGGGTTTAACCTCAGTTTCCATGTGGTCAATCCGGTCAGCTGCAAACAGGAGTGCTTCAAGCGCAATCGGCACCCTTCTTCGACGGTCAAGTACAAAGCCACGTATCAGTCTGCCAACTTTGCCACTGCTTGGCTCAGTTGTGTAGACAGCGTCAAAGCCTCGGCGTCGCAGTTTATTGACCAGTAGCTTGGCTTGGGTTGTCTTTCCGCAGCCATCGATTCCTTCAATACAGATGAATACTCCTGCTTTTTCCTGTTGCTTCAATCAGCTTCAACTCACTCAGTTGATACGATGTCAGAGTTGCTGGGCATAAATGAGTTTCCGTTCCCCATTTCTAAATGAAATCGATTGCTTTAATAGCTTTAACAAAATCAAGCTCTCAGAATAGAGGCATCGCAACATGAGGCAATATTGGGGCGAAATCAAAGACCCAGTTCACGGCTATGTGTACATAACAGAGGCTGAAAAACAAATCATCGATTCATATCCCGTTCAACGCTTAAGGCGGCTTAGACAACTCGCTGGCGCCGAGTACGTCTACCCAGCTGCCAATCACACACGCTTTGAGCATTCTGTTGGAGTCATGCACTTGGCTGGGTTAATGGCGGAAAACCCCTACTTATCCAAGCACTTTAACGATAACCAGTATCAGCTGATTCGCATCGCAGCCTTGCTCCACGATGTAGGGCATGGACCATTTTCGCATGTTTATGAGCACCTGCTCGTTAAATTTCTCAACAAGACCCATGAAGACATCAACGTGTGGATTGTGCAGAAGTCAGAATTGAAGGACACAATCAGCAAGCTCGGCTTCAAAGCAGAGGAGATAGCTAAACTGTCGGTGGGATGGCTGCACAAGCCCAAGAGAGCCTTTATGGATCAAATCATCCGCAGCGCTGTCGACGTGGACAAACTGGATTTTGTGGTTCGCGACACGTATCACACGGGCGCACAGTACGGCTATGTCGATGTTCTTCGCTTGATACAGACATTAGACCTACTTGATCAGAATCTGGCTGTGGATGTAGGCGCCTTGTCAGCGCTTGAATCCTTCATTCTGGCTAGAATTGAATCGTTCAAGAGCATATATTTTCACCGTGTTGGACGAGCTGTGCAGTTGATGTTGGCGATGGCTATGGAAGAGGCAAGGGATGAGCTTGGCTTGGTTGACTTCAAGACACCAGAAGAATACCTAGCAAATGATGATTATACAGTCTGGACCATGCTCAAGAAATCAAAGAAGTCAAGGAAGATCATTGAGAACCTCGAGAGGCGGCGGCTGCTGAAGTGCGCTTACGACCGCACCTTCTACGTGAGGGACAAGACGGTTTCGAGTATTTTCAGCGTTGAGAAAATTCGAAATCAGCTGCGCGATCAAATCGCAGACGAGGCAGATGTTGATGCAAAAGCGGTTGTTATCGACGTGCCTACATTGCCTTCAGTGCCTTACAGTCATTCGGTTTTGTTGGAGCCTATGGAAATTCCTGTGTTCACGCGAACTCGTGAAGGCGAGAAGATTCCGCAACGGCTTAGCGATATATCAGGCATATTTGATGTGTTGAAGGGATTCATCAATATTCTACGAGTTTATAGCGATGAAGGGCATAGGGAGAAAGTGGGAGCGGCAGCAGCAAAGCTGTTGGGCGATCTTCCATCATCGGCGAAGATATCCTTCTAAGCTTGGTTGTGATTCCCCATTGCCAAAGGTTAGGAAGACGCTTAAAGGAAGATCAATAGCAGGCGGGTGCTGCAAGGGGGTAGCTCTTGTTTCTCTGAAGCCCTTGAGCTTTCTCGGAGGAGTAGACTACAACTCAGGTGTTGTTGTCGAAAAAGATCACGACTTGACCGGTCAACCTTTGAAGGACAAGGTTCTATGCTTTCCATCAGGACACGGTTCAACTGTCGGCAGTTACGTGTTGTATTCGCTGGTTAAGAAGGGAGTAGGACCTAAAGCGATTGTTAATCAAGTAGCTGACACTGTTGTGGTTGTAGGTGCTATCATAGCTGAAGTTCCTATGGTAGATCAGATTGACATTAAACAAATCAGAACAGGCGACATGGTTGAGGTTGATGGAGCTAGAGGCATAGTGAGAATCATGGCATAGGGGAACGTAGTCTTGTATTTGACTAAAGACGAGGAGCGCATGCTAGACGGCGAATACGGTTGGGCAAATCAGATTGCCATCAAAATTCTCGTCAAGCTGGGCGACTTGTTTGGTGCGTCTAAGTTGATTCCAGTTCAGTCTGCGCATCTGTCAGGCGTTTCTTACAAGCATCTGGGCGATGCTGCAATCGAGTTTCTCGGAGAGTTGGCGGAAAAGGGCGGAGAAGCACAGGTGAGGGCGACGCTTAATCCGTCAAGCTTTGACCCCGCGTATTTGGTGAAACGTTACTCTAAGGAACGCTTTGATAGGCAGCAGCGCATACTCGAACTCTACAAGCAGATGGGTATTCAGCCTACCTTGACATGCACGCCGTATTATCTTCAGAAGCCTAGAACAGGACAGCATCTAGCATGGGCGGAGTCCTCGGCTGTAGTTTACGCCAACTCTGTTTTGAAGGCGTGGACAAATCGTGAAGGAAGTCCAAGCGCGTTGGCAGCAGCCCTAATCGGTAAGACAGCAGACTACGGCGTGCATAGGGCAGAGAACCGAAAGCCTAGCGTGTTCATTAAAGTAGAGGCAAGACCTGAAGCAGAGATGCATTATGGAGCGCTTGGAATTTATTTGGGAAAGCTATTGAAGGAGAAGGTTCCAGCGTTCAAGGGATTGGTAGGCTCGGATGACGACTTGAAGCAATTGGGCGCTGCAATGGCATCAAGCGGCATGACAGCGTTGTTCCATCCTACAGCCCCGATTGGAAAAGAAAAACTCGAGACGGTTACGGTGGAAGCAAGAGACCTCGGGGAAGCAGCGTCAAGTCTCTGCACCACAGATCAGACTCCAGACCTCATCTTTATTGGGTGTCCTCATTGCTCAGCAAGCGAAGTGAAGAAGCTTGCCTATTTGCTTCAGGGAAAAAGAGTGCGTAAAGATGTTGAATTGTGGGTTTGCACATCGAGGCATGTTAAGGAAAAGGCGAAAAGCTATGTTGAGGTTATTGAGCGAGCTGGCGGACATGTGCTTTGTGACACATGTGTGCTTGTGTCATGGGTCAAGGATTTGGGCTTCAACACGCTGATGACAAACTCGGCGAAGACGGCTTTCTATGCGCCAACATTGAATGAGATTGATGTGGTTTTGAAGCCTTTGCATGAATGCGTTGAAGCTGCGTGTCATTTATAGTCTCTTAAGCTGACCAGTGTATGTCAAAGCATGTTCAAGGCAAGTCTTAGGAGGAAGAATGGTTTTCTATCCGAGGCTTAGCTACGAGATTATTGCCTCTTCGCGGTTTTCTTCAACCCATCTAATATTTCAGTCACTCTCTTGCTGACTGGAATCCTGGCAAGCTCGAACTTTTCGCGAGGCTTGCTCAATGGTCTGGTGGCGTCCACGCCGACTTTGGTGGTAAGCCCTGTTTCTTGGTCGGCTGAGGGGTCAAGTGTTGAGCCGCGTGCATGAGGAATAATGAGCAAGTCTTCGCTTCCTTGGAATCGTGTGGCTATTGCCCATTCAACCATTTGTGGGTCGTAGACGTCAATGTCGGTGTCTACCACAACTGCATGTTTGAGGCTTGGGTGAGCGCTGAAGATGGCGGCAAGGGCGTTCTTAGCGTCTCCGTCTACCTGCTTGTCGATTGAGACCACAGCGTGGAACCATCCAAATCCGCCGCTAGTTAGGTTGACTGCCTTAACTGTTGGAACTACTTTTGAGACAGCTTCCCAAATCATGGTTTCATGCGGCAAGCCCATAAGCAACTTGTGTTCAGAGCCAGATGGCAACAGTGCTTGATACATGTAGTCTCGACGATGCATCATGCTTACAAGCTCTACGACAGGCTGCTTCCGTTGAACGTCGTACGTGCCTGTGATGTCAACAAGAGGCCCCTCAGTTACCTCTCTGTCTGTTAATATTCTGCCTTCGAGAACCAGTTCGGCTTCAGCAGGCGCATAGGCATTGACATGTTCGCATTTGACCAATCCCATTTTGTTGTTGAGAAAAGCGTTTGCAACGCCGAATTCGCTTACGCCGTAGGGCAGAGGTGACGCTGCAGCTAGCATAACGGCTGGGTGGGTGCCGATTGTGATGGCTACGTCTAAGCTTTCCTTCTTTTCCTTGGCTGTTTTCCACATGTTACACAGATGTCTTGGTACAAGTCTGATGGCAAGGTGGTTGTCATCTAGAACCTGCAAGCGATGAATGGACACGTTCTCGATTTTTCCATCCGAGCTGCGTGCAGATATCACTGAGGAAGTAATGTAGGCGCCTCCATCACGCTCAAAATGAGTCAATATCGGAAGCTTGGACAACCGCGCTCGTTCAACCACTTCGTTTACAGGTCCGCCTCTCAGAATTTTGGGTTGAACTGGCTCGCGCCAAGCCGTGGTCACCCTCTGATACAGGGCATCTGGGGCTACTCCTAGAGCCCAGCACAAGCGTTGGCGTGTTCCGCACACTCCAGCGACGACTTTGGTGCGACTGCCTTTTACGCTGTCGAAATAGAGGATTGGGCCAGCGTCGAATTCTTTCATGAGCGCGGAGACTTCGAAATGAGGGGATACTTCATCTCCGATTTGCATAAACTGATTCCGCTTTTGCATGTCGGCTAAGAACCCGCGTAAACTCATTTTGTGAGCGCCTCCTTTTTTTCTTCGAAGGTTTTGTCAAACAATCTGAGAAAGACTGCTCCTGCGTCCTTTTCGCTCAGTTTGGTGAATACGGATGCGATGCCTATTTTTCCAGTTTTCTGTGCTAAGCGTTCGGCGATTAGACGAGCGAGCATTGTTGTTCTGTCGCCTAGAAGAATGGAGGAAACTGGCGGTCCAAGCATTTTCTCTGCAGGAGGAAGAGCAACAGCCAATGTGCCAAGCTGGTCTTCGCCTTCGCTTAGAAGGAGTAGGTTGGCGTTTTTGGTCTCTAAACGTAAAGCGCAAAAAGTTGTTGCTTCTTGCTGGATTTCCTCTTGTACAACTTTGGCTCGCATGTTGCAGTCGACTCTACTAGGCTTATTTATTGCTTCGTATTACTATTACCTCCTTTTAAATCAAATCGGCGATTTGAACAAATGAGTGAAAGAGAAAGGGCGCAGGATATCCTGCGAATTCTTGGCAGAGAGTTCCACGTTTCGAAGCGGGCAGATTCTAAGCGTGAGCCTTTTCAAACCCTGATTAGAACGGTCTTGTCGCAAGCAACCAATGACAGAAATCGTGACAGGGCCTATGCGAATCTCGCAGGAAGATTTGAGATTACTCCGACAGAACTGGCTAGCGCTAGCGTGAGGGAAATAGAGGAAGCCATCAGAGTTGGAGGACTTCATCGTAACAAAGCCAGAAGAATTAAGGAGTTATCGAAGGCTGTTCTAAGCAAGTTTCATGGTTCTCTCGACTTTATTTTTTCTGAGCCTTTAGAAGAAAGCCGAAAGTTGATGATGAGCATTCCTGGTGTGGGTCCAAAAACGGCTGATGTGATGTTGCTATTCAGTGCGAGAAAGCCAACTGTTCCTGTGGACACTCACGTGAACCGTGTTTCTAAGCGGCTTGGGTTGGCGCCTTTGAAGGGCAATTACGAGAATGTTCGCGGGTCTTTGGAGGCTTTGTACAAGCCAAGCGACTACTTGGCGATTCACTTGTTACTCATCAGTTTAGGTCGAGAGTATTGTGGAGCCAGAAACCCGTTACATAAATCGTGTCCCGTCAATTTGCTTTGTACAGTTCCAAGAAGAGAGAAGCAGAGGCCTGAATTACATCGGCAGCATGGCAGTAGGGATTATCCTTGACTACGACGGCTGAGCCCAAACTGCACTCGAGAGTTGAAGAGTTCTTTCCATATTCACATGTCAGACCCTTTCAGGACTTGTTCATAAACACGATTTCTGAGGCTATTGAGAACCGTCGCCATGTGCTTATCGAAGGCAGTAATGGTTTGGGTAAGACTGTTTCAGCTCTGTCGGCTTGTTTGCCTTTGGCTAAGGAGCATGGATTGCAGATTGTCTATGTGGCTAAGACTCATCGTCAGCACGAACGCGTGATTGAGGAGTTGAACGCGATTGCTCGGCGGCAGAAGGTGTCTGGGGTTTCGGTTCGTGGACGCGTTGACATGTGTTTCCACCCGTTTATTCATCGTCATGCCACTGATGCTGCCTCAGCTATGGAGATCTGTGAGCTTTTGAAAGCGCGGCATGAATGCCTCTATTATGAGAGCATTGAGAACAAGGAAGAACGTTTCTCCGATTTGAAAGAGCACATTGTGTCTCGACCGTACAAGGCTTCAGAAGTGCAGGAAATCTGCAAGGCAGAGAAATTCTGCCCTTACGAACTGGTGAAAAAAGCCTTACCTGACGTTGATGTTCTGGCTTTAAGCTACATGTATGTTTTTGACCCTTCAGTCCGCGGAGTCTTTCTCAAGCACTTGGACAGACCATTGAGTGAAGTTATACTCGTAGTTGACGAGGCTCACAACCTGCCTGAGACTGCGGTTGAAATTGCCAGCGACAGCCTGACTGTTTTCACGATGCGGCAAGCTCAGTCAGAGGCACAGAGGTTTCGGCGTCACAGAATGGCTGAGTTTTCAAGCGAGTTAAGGATGTTAACTGAACGGATGGCGGCACAGATTGAGAAAGAAAGCTACGTTTCTCCACCTCAGTTCATCAACGCTTTGGCAAAGGCAGCAGACATGGATGATCCTAAAGCATTTTTTGAAGACATGCATGAGGCTGGCGCTATAATCAAGAAGCAGCTGTTGACCGAAGGCAAGTATCCACGTTCCTTTATTCATCGCGTGGGCGAGTTTCTGTTGAACTGGCTTGAAACCAGTGAAGACGATGCCTACACGCATGTTCTAGGTCGATACATCGCAAGGACAGGTGCGCCCTCAGCTAAGCTAGAGGTTGTCGCGCTTGATCCAGCCAAAATCACGGAGCCAGTCTTCTCTTCGGTCTATTGCAGTGTAAACATGTCAGGCACACTTCAACCGTTAGAAGCCTACGTAAAAATAACGCACATGCCGTCGTCAACCGCTTGCGAAGCTGTGCCGTCGCCCTTCCCAAAGGAACATATCCTCAGTCTAGCATGCTGCGGTGTGACTACTGCCATGGAACAGCGCACACCAGCCATGTACAAGAAGCTAGTCAAGCGGATCAGTGAGATAGCCCATAACACGCCAGCCAATGTAGGTGTATTCACTGCTTCATATGAGGTTTTGGAGAGGCTTCTAGAGGCTGGGCTTGAAGGCGGCTTGGAGAAACCCTTGCTGCATGAGTGTAGAGGCATGAAGTCGCGCGAAAACGAACGAATGATCAGCAAGTTCAAGTCTTACGCTAAACGTGGCGGCGCTGTACTGTTAGGCGTTCAAGGCGGTCGCTCTTCTGAGGGCGCGGATTATCCAGGCGACCAGATGAATGCAGTGGCTGTTGTCGGAGTACCCTATGCGGAGCCAACGCCTAAAGTCAATGCGCAGATAAGGTATTTTGAACAGCGGTTTTACGGACACGGACGCGAATACGGCTACGTTGTTCCAGCCTTGAAGAAAGCGGCGCAGGCGGCAGGCAGACCTATACGCACATTGGAGGATAGAGGCGCCATCATATTTCTAGACCAACGGTTCACCGCTCCATATTGCCAGCACTATTTGCCTATGTGGTTGAAAAGAGGATTGAAGACGCTTCCAGATCAAGACAACGCAATCGTAAATGAACTGAAGCAGTTTTTCAGTTACAGAGAAGATTAGGGTCGGCTAGCAAAGATTATAACAAACCCTTGGAATATGCGTGAGTGCTGAAGGAGTATCTTATATGCAGAAGCTTAAGGTTGCCAAGCCTCGGGCGTTGAAGCATCTATCTGGTTCTGAATTGCATTGTAAGAATTGGCAGATTGAGGGCATTCTGCGCATGCTCTATAACATGGTTGACCCAGAGGTGGCGAAAGACCCGGAGAATCTGATTGTCTACGGTGGAACCGGTAAAGCAGCACGCAACTGGGATTGTTTCCATGCTATTGTTGATACTTTGCAGAATCTTGAGCCTGATGAGACTATGCTGGTTCAGAGCGGTAAGCCTGTGGCTGTGTTTAGGACGCATGAGTGGGCGCCCCGAGCCTTAATCGTGAACTGCATGCTCGTGCCCAAGTGGGCTACATGGGATTATTATTACGAGTTGGAGGAGAAAGGCTTGATCATGTTTGGGCAGATGACAGCTGGTTCGTGGGCGTTTATTGGCACGCAGGGGATTCTGCAGGGCACTTACGAGACTTTAGCGGCTGTGGCTAAGGAGCATTTCAAAGGCAGCGTCAAAGGCAAAGTGGTCTTGAGCGCTGGATTAGGCGAGATGGGTGGCGCCCAGCCTTTAGCTGTCACTATGAACGATGGTGTTGCGCTTATTGTGGAAATTGACAAGAAAGCGATTGACCGCAGACTCAAGCACAAATACTTGGAGACTTGGACCGATGACCTTAGGGAAGCAGTTGACATGGTTGAGCAAGCTAAGGAGGAAGGCAAGCCTAGGAGCATCGGACTGTTGGGCAACGCGGCTGAAGTGCATCCCGAACTGGTTCGTCGAGGCTTCACGCCAGATGTTGTAACAGACCAGACTTCCGCGCATGACCCTTTGAACGGCTATTATCCAGCTGGTTTGTCGAAGGAGGAAGCGGATGAGCTTCGCACTAGGGACCAAGCTTCGTATATTAAGAGGGCGAAGCAGAGCATGATGATGCATGTGAAGGCTATGGTCCAAATGATGCAGAAAGGCAGTGTGGCTTTTGAGTATGGCAATAATCTTCGGCAGCAAGCCCTAGACATGGGCTACAAAGACGCTTTTGCTTTTCCAGGCTTTGTACAACGGTACATCCGACCCATGTTCTGCGAGGGACGCGGGCCCTTCAGGTGGACCAGCCTTATCGACAATCCAGATGACATTTACGCATTGGATGATGTGATCTTGGACGCTTTCTCAGACAATAGAGAGCTGTGCCGATGGATACAGAAGGCTAAGGAGCAGGTGAAGTTTCAGGGCTTGCCAGCTCGAGTCTGTTGGCTTGGGTTCGGGGAGAGAGCGAAGTTTGGCAAGATCATGAATGATATGGTGCGTAAAGGCGATTTGAAGGGACCTATTTGGATCGGGCGGGATCATCTGGACGGCGGCAGTGTAGCCTCTCCGAACCGTGAAACAGAGGGCATGAAAGACGGAAGCGACGCCATAGCTGACTGGCCCATACTGAATGCTTTGTTGAACGCAGTTGCAGGTGCCACTTGGGTTTCAGTTCATCATGGAGGCGGGGTCGGCTTGGGCTACAGCATACACGCTGGTATGTGCTTGGTTGCTGATGGAACCGAAGAAGCAGAAAAAAGACTGGAACGTGTCTTGACAACTGATCCGGGCACAGCCGTGGTTAGGCATGCCGATGCGGGGTATGTGAAGGCGCAGCAAATAGCCAAACAGAAAGGCATCAAGATGCCCATGTTCAAGTGACACCATGAGAGAAGCGAGAGCCTCTAAGACAGATTATTCAAGGATTGCTGACTACTACGATGAGGTGCGACCTCCTCCAGCTGATATTTGGATTTCTACAGTGATCGAGCTTGGAGAAATCGATGACTACAGCTGCATATTAGACGTTGGCTCCGGCACAGGAAGGTTTCCGCTAGGCATCTCAAACCAGAAGAAAGCGCTGATTTGT
>CAYLSJ010000030.1:0-7036 GCA_964386655.1 uncultured Candidatus Bathyarchaeia archaeon
TCTGCTCCGTTGCATATGTGTGGCACTGCGCCCATGTTGACGACTATTTTGGGAAGATGCTGTAATGCTTTTTCAAACTGTAGCGTGGGAAGCAAGCGGTCTTTGAGCTTGACTACGAATGGTTTTCCGTTGAGGTAGTAGATTTTGATGTTTGGGTCTCCCGCTTGTTCGACAGTGGTTTTCTTTTGTTCCAGCAGTTCTTTTGTGTTGATTTTGAGTTTCTGGGAGAGTTCGAGGAGCAGTTGAGTGGCTTCTTTTTCTCTTAGAAATTGTCTTCGCTTTGCTTCGGGCATTGACTGTTCTCCGCTGGTATGTAACAACCTTTAAATTATTTGAGTATCCTCTATAAAAGGAAGATTTGGAATGATGGTAAGGGAAGGCGTTGCATCATGAGCGAAATGACCACACAGATACTTGAAGAAAGCTTAAGCAAGATTGTGCTCGTACGATTGAAGGGCGGAAAAAGCCTGCGAGGCAGGCTCAAGGGCTACGATCAGCATCTAAACCTAGTTTTGGAAGAGACTGAGGATACTACAAACTCTGAGAATGTGCGTAAGCTGGGAGTCATCATTGTGCGAGGAGACAATGTTGTTCTCATATCGCCGCCTCCACGTTAAAGCCATGATCATGAATGAGTGAGAGTTATTTATGCCACGTGTGAACAAAGGCACGCCTTCTTTCGGACGCCGCATGGGCAAGACAGTGCACATTAAGTGTCGTCGCTGTGGCAGAAGAAGTTACCACGTGACTAAGAAGCGGTGTGCAGCTTGCGGTTATGGCGAGACTAAGCATTTTAGACAGTTTAGTTGGCAGAACAAGAAGTTAACTGGGCTTAGGCTACGTTAATGGTTCGTATGCTACCATTTGCCCTTTGCGCCTCCACCGCCTGAGCGTCCTCCTCCGCCTCTTGCTCCGCCTGACGGTTTTCTTCCTCCACCCCAGCCGCCTCCTCCTCGCCAAGTTGTGGATCGTTTCTCAGGCTTTATTTTGCCAGTCTTGACAAGGTACGCGATCACGATGGCTATGATGATTATGGCTATTCCGACCCCTCCGAAGATAAGCGTGACAAGCCACGGTGGAAGCTCATCTGCTACTGGTGGGTTGAGGTTTTCGTAGAAGTATCTGCCTCGAATAGGCAGGTTTGGCGTTGGGTTAGGGACTGGTATTTCCTCAGCCAGAGCCGCAACGGTGTTGTTCAAGCCTTCGCCATAATTGCCTTCTTGGAACTTTGGGACCAATATATCTTCGCCAATGAATTTGGCTTTGACGTCGGTTATGTCGCCTTCTAAGCCGTAGCCCACTTCTATTCGCCATTCTCTTTCCTCCATAGCTACCAAAACCAGCACACCATTGTGCAAATCTGTTTTGCCTATTCCGACAACATCTCCGTTGGGAGTCGGCAAAGGTACCTCGTTGAATATGTGCACACCTAGTTGCACTATGTCGCTGATTTCGTTTCCATCACCGTCTGTTATGCCGTGACCTCTGAGCGACTGAACAATGTAAACCACTATCTCAGCTGAAGTGTTAACATCTACTTGCAGCAAATGAGCTTCGATTTCATCCACCCAATATTGGTCAATCACCTGTGCGTTAGCAGATGAAACTAGCAGTGATACCATTATGATGGAAAAGAAGAGGACCTTGCGCCTCGACTTTTTCAACATTGTTTATCCTTCATTTAGCCTGTTGTTAGTCGCTTGGAACTGGCGGCGGGTTTTCCACACCAGGACTTGGCTCAAAGTATCCTTTTCGCTCGAATCCCCATCCAGCAGACCATACATTCGCCGGGAAGACTTTAATGGATCGGTTGTAGTCTCTCACAGCCTCGTTGTAGCGCATGCGCTCGGTTGATATCCTGTTCTCAGTGCCTTCTAACTCTGACATTAACCCGATCACAACGTCCGATGCCTTAAGGTCAGGATACGATTCAACCACGACAATCAGCCTTGACAACCCGTCTTCTAGCTCGCCTGTGGCATTGTTGATGGTTTCTGCGTCCCCAGTCTGGAGAGCAGCAGCCCATTGACTTCTCAGAGCAGTTATCTCTGTAAATATTTCTTCCTCATGTCCCAGGTATAGTCTTGTTGCGTTCACAACCCTTGGTATCAGGTCATAGCGTCGCTGAAGCTCTTGCTGTACCTGTGCCCATTTCTCTTCGACAGAAGCTTCAAGCCCGACGAGATTGTTGTATGTTCCATAGTAAACGAGGGCGAAGATGCCGATTGTAATCACAACAGCCAACACAATTCCGATAGCTACGATTTTTCCATTCATTGAGTTTCCCATCCTTGCTCTATGAATGTCGAACAATTGCGTTAACTTGCAGATATATGTGTTGGAAGATACGCAATGCTTTTTATTATTAAGTCGGGGTGCCGTGCTGACAGCTCGGCTTTGTTGAATAATCCTGTGAGCACTGCTATGGTTTTGGCTCCAGCCGCTTTACCTGCTTGAATGTCCACGATTGAGTCGCCGACTATGGCGCATTCATTTATGGGCACATGCAGCTTCTTTGCAGCGATTATAAGAGCATCTGGAAATGGTTTCGGCTTCTCAACATCCAATGTGGTTACAACAACACGGAAGAACTTCTTCAGCCCAAGATGATGCAGTTCGTCTAAGACGTGTTCTCGCACAACATAGCGCAACGTGATTAACGCCAACGGAAAAGAAGACGCCAAAATCTGTAGGGTCTCTTTAACTTTTGGAAAAGGCTTACTTTTAGACATGACTGCTGAATAATAGGCGTTTAGATAGGCTGGAAGAAAACGTTCTTCAACATCTTTGCCCAAGTGCAATTCGGCGAATAAATCGTCAATCGACAGGTCTTGCTCCAATCTTCGTGCGACTTCAAACGAGATTCGGTCATTCTTGACATTTGACAAGCCTGCGGCTAGGAGTCCAGCTCTGCCTGCTTCTTTTAGCGCTTTACTTGAATCGACTAGCGTGCCGTCCAAGTCTAAGAGTAAGGCTTTCACGTGCAGCTTGGGCTTAGTCAATTACAGCTCGTCAACTCCATTTCCGCATTCTTTGCTATTCGTATCTTAAGGCGTCCACGGGCTTGAGTTTTGAGGCTCGCCAAGCTGGATACAGCGCAAACACGACGCTGACCATTAAGCCAAAAGCAAAGGCGCCAACAAGAACTGAAGGCGTCAGAACAGGCGATATTGAAAGATTCGAGCCTTGAGTAACAGCAGCTCCCGGGCGTATCCCCGCACCCGCGCCTTGTCTTCCCATGGCTGCAAATCCTACTCGTGCAACTACCTCAGCTAAGCCTAGACCCAGTCCGATGCCGATTGCAGCCCCAAGTAGACCGATGATGACTGCTTCGCCTAGGAAAATCAGGAGCACTGTTCGTCCTTTCATGCCTAATGCTTTCAGTATGCCGATTTCTCTGGTGCGCTCCATCAGCGACACAATCATGATGTTCATGATGCCTATGCCAGCCACCAAAAGCGAGATGCCAGCTATTCCAGCTAAGAAAAGCTCAACAGCAGAGAAAATCGATTCAATCGTGCTCAAAACAGCAGTTGAAGAGGTCACTGACACCTGACCGCCAAACGCATTTCTAATCGCTTGAGAAGCAGCCTCAATTGTAACTTCTTCGCTATCCTTTAACTGTACGATAATCCCGTTAACCTCACTGCTGCCGAAGAAGTTCTCAGCGTAATCAATTGGAACATAAATGCCCAAGTCTGATGGCCCTCCGAGGCTAAAGCCGCCTACTTCGTTTAGTACAGCCGCGACGTGACCAGTGTAGCTTATGTTTTCCCGTTTGAAGCCGCTGACAACCCTGGTCCAAGTGATTTCCACGCTGTCGCCAACATTAGCCAATGTGGTGCCGTTCTGCCATGGGTCGTGTATGCGAGCGCCAACCACGATTGATTCGTTCTCAGGGTTGGATGGAATGTTTCCGCTAGCTGCTACGAAAGTGCTGCTGAAAACACTGCTGTACTTGGAGAAGTTGACTCCTGCAACATTAACAATGAAAGTCCTTTCGCCTAGTTTGGCGTAAATGGTCTTTTGGATTATCGGCACAGCTGAAGTCACGTTTTGCAAGCTCTCAATAGTCTGGGTGTCGTTCACGAACAATTGGTAACTGGATTCGCCTTGCAAACCACGCGGAGAAACAATCAGAGTGTTGGTGGCAAAACCCTTTTGAAACTGCGCTGTTATCGCATCTTGAAATCCTTGACCAAGAGACAATAAAGCAACTATTGCTGCGATTCCTATCACTACGCCCAAAGTTGTCAAGCCAGCACGCAGTTTTCTCAGCTTGATAGCGCTGAAAGCATAAGAGAAAATGTCGCTTGTCCTCATGTCAGTTCGCCTGCTCTTGCACAATTACGCCGTCAAGCATCTGTACAGTTCGCTTTGCATTCGCTGCCATTCTGGCGTCGTGTGTAACAAGGATTATCGTGACCCCTTGCTCTTCATTCAGCTTTCTAATCAGCTCAACTATCTCAGAAGCAGTCTTGGAGTCGATGTTACCAGTAGGCTCGTCCATAATGAGGAACTTGGGGTTGTTCGCCAAGGCTCGGGCAATGGCGACTCGTTGCTGTTCGCCTCCGCTTAATTCGCTTGGCTTGTGGCTCATTCTATCCTTCAAACCCACAGCTTCGAGAAGATGCTCAGCTTGTTTCCTTCTCTCGTTCTTGCTAACGTTTGCTATCGACATGGCTAGCTCAACGTTTTCTCTTGCAGCGAACCTTGGTATGAGGTTGAAAAACTGGAACACGAAGCCGACACTGCGGCGTAAGTCAGCCAGTTGATTGTCGTTCAGCGTTGAAACATCTACGCCTTCGATGAGTATTCTGCCCTCAGTGGGCTTATCCAACGCACCAAACATGTTCAGAAGTGTTGACTTACCGCTTCCTGAAGGCCCAAGAATGGCGAGGAAGTCGCCTTTTTCAACTTTCAGATTGATTCCACGCAGAGCCTCAACTGGAACCTTACCGAGCACGTAGGTTTTTTTCAATTCGACGGCTTCAACTACCGCGGTCATCTTAGTCACGCCATGATTACTTGCTGAGATATCGCCAAGAGAGCACGATGCCTATCGTTGAGAAGATGACGGCGAACGCACCCAAGTACAGGAAATCAATGGCTAACTGATGCATGTCTACTGTGTAAAGTATCAGCTGCCTAGTTGCATCCGTTGCATAAGTCACAGGGTTGATTCTAGTTATCATCTGCAGCCACTCTGGCATCAGTGAAGCTGGAAACATCGCATTGCTGGCAAACATGAGAGGCAGGTTCAACAAGTTCACAACAGCCATCTGGGTCTCCTGCTTAGTTGAGCGTATCGCAATCAAGATGAAGATAGAGGACAAGCCCATGCTAATAAGAAACAAAGCTGCATAGACTCCTAACAGGTTGAGGATGGTGAAATCTGGACCTACTGAGAGCGGTCCTACCACATAGGCGATTCCGAGAACAATAGTTGCTTGAACAAGAGCCCTTATCACAGCTGAGAAAATCTTTGCCATAAGAATCGAACCTCGCGCAACTGGAGTGCTCAGAACTTTGTTCAGGAAACCCAGACGTCGGTCAAAAACCATTGACATACCACTGAACATTGCTGTAAACATCACCACGAAGGACATCATGCCCACAGCCATATACGAGAAATAATCAGCCGTTCCGAAAATCTGGGTCATCGCTTGCTTTGACAACTCAGACATTGCCGCCTTAATCTGCTCCTGAAGCGGCAACGGAATGCTTGGCGGCAGTGTAGGAGAGAAACTTGTGAAGATGCCGCCTAGGTTCATTGCTTTGCCCAAGAGACTCATCCATATTATGGGCTGAATTATCCCCAACAAGAGAATGACAGGGTTCTTGTACCATTTCTTCAAATCTCGGTTAGTCAATGCCCAAAGACCGTGCAAAGGATTCTTCGAATTACTGTTGTTCCTGCTCATGGGTGACCAAACCCCCTAGCGCGTCCGCCTCTAGCCTTACGCATAGCCATTCTCTGAGCTGCAAAATCCTCTTTAGACTCCTCCTCTTCCCTTATCGACCTGCCCGTGTATTCAAGGTAGACTTCATCCAGAGTCGGCTTTGTCAACGAAAGCCTTGTAACCTTATGCCCCTCAGCTCTAACCGCGTCTATTATGGTTGGAGCAGTTTCTTCCCCGTCTGCTACTTTGATTCTGTATGTGCCGTCTTGCTTCTTGACCTCTTTGACCCTCGGAACTTTTCTTATAAGGTTCGAGATGTCCGCTTCGCCATCCTGGATAGAGAGAGTCATTATGTCTCCACCCAAAGATTCCTTCAAATCGTTCGGCGCACCTGTAGCGATTATTTTCCCACGATCAATTATCGCAACACGGTCGCACAGCATATCAGCTTCCTCCAAATAATGCGTCGTCATGAATATAGTCATGCCAAACTCCTTCTTGAGAAGTCTAATATAATTCCACGTAGCCGCCCGAGTCTGAACATCCAATCCAAGCGTGGGTTCATCCAGAAAGAAGACATGCGGTCTGTTAATCAAACCGCAAGCAAGCTCAAGCCTTCTCCGCATACCGCCTGAATAAGTTGCAACCTGCTTGTCCTTGAACTTGGTTAACTCAACTAGCTCTAGGAGTTCTTGGGCGCGTTTCTTAGATTCATCTCGTGGAATGCCGTAAAGATCAGCGCATAGCATAACGTTTTCAAGCCCAGTTAAATCCTCGTCAGCCGTGTACTCCTGGGGAACAACACCTATGCAGTCTCTAACACCGTTGGCATCCCTAATTATGTCATGGTCACAGACAGCAGCTCCTCCTTCAGTAGGTCTCAGAATAGTGATGAGCATGTTAATGGTCGTGGTTTTACCTGCACCGTTAGGTCCAAGGAATCCGAAGATCTCGCCTTCTTTGACAGTGAAGTCGATGTGGTCTACTGCAACCAAGTTCTTGTTGAAGACTTTGGTCAACCCCTCAACCTTTATAGCATCACCGGGCAATCTGGTTACTCGCTCCTAAGTTTCTTTGCGATTTCGTCAATCTTTTTCGCCGTTTCTTCTAAAGCTTTCGCAGCTTCCTCAGCA
>CAYLSJ010000030.1:7136-11191 GCA_964386655.1 uncultured Candidatus Bathyarchaeia archaeon
ATGCCTGAACGGAAACAATATCGATATCACCTCCGATATCAATATCGATATCAACAACGATATGCCCTTATAAACCTTCCGACAGAACGCACACGAAGAAACCAAAAAATCGCAGAGCCCGTGGCTACAAAAAATCCCCTTGAATTATACTCTGAGCTAGAACGGTGAATATAAAGGAAAAGTATTTAAAAGGTAGACATGTGGATTTAAGGCAACCTCTCCAAAGGAAGCAAGGCGATGGCAAGAAAAGCACGGATTCGCTTAACCAGCACCGACTTCAAGAAACTAGAAGAGGTATGCATGGAACTCAAATCCATCGCCGACAAAACAGGAGTCAAAATAGTTGGACCAGTACCCTTGCCAACCAAGCATCTACGCGTGCCCGTCTTGAAATCACCCTGCGGCGAGGGCACACAAACGTGGGATAAATGGGAGATGCGCATCCACAAGCGTCTGATCGACATCGACGCAGAGGAAAGAGTCATGCGCCGCATCATGCGCATCCGCGTGCCCGAAGAAGTATTCGTAAGCATCGAACTTCTGTAAGACGCCTGTCTGATTTTTCGCTTGCATTTTCCACTAAAGCTGCAGCAGAGGCCAATACAGTCCGAGTATTTCCGCCAACAACAACGCTGACGACAGGAAAGCTAGGACCCAAACAAGCTTGCTCCATTTAAAGACTTTCCAGCCGTCAAACATGCCGAAAGGAAGCAGGTTCAAGACTGCGATAAACGCGTTGAAAAAAGCTGAGAACACAACAATATCAAACAGTGGACTAGTTGAAAGAAACGTCAGGGCAAAGGAGACAGCGCACAAGATAATATTCGTCATGGGTCCGACAACAGCTGTTTTTCCAAGGACCTCTTTGTCAGCTGGTCCTGCAATCATCACTGCGCCTGGCGAGATGATTTTGAAATAAGGCGAAACAATCGAAAACAGAGTGATAATTGCGCCCATCAGCGTCAGACGGAATTCAGCCCACAACCCATAGCTTTGAGCCGCAATCTTATGAGCGATTTCATGCAGAAGAAAAGCCCCTGTGAAGGCTAGTACAAGTGCTGTCAAAATCGCTGGCGGAGTATTCAAGATGCTTCCTCTAAGCATTGACAAGCCAACGCCTGAGACCAACAACGCGCTCAAAGCCAAGTGCTGGATTTCGGTTGAGCTGAAACTGAACTTCGACGCGGCATGTGGGGGTTGAACAGAGACTTTAAACTCGTAGGGGGCTGGGGCTTCTTCTCTCGGCATTTTTGCTTTCCAGATCTCTGGGCAACTGTGGGTTTCAGGCAATCGATGTTCTGCGCAGAATAAGCCTTGACAGAATTGGCATTTGAAGGGCAAAGCCTCTTCTTTACCGCACTGCTGACACTTCAAACGAGTTTTCAACTCAGAGATTTGAAACTAATTGTCATGCCAGCCTCAACTAATAAATGTTTTAGAGAGGTCTTCAGCCTCCGCCTACTGGCGGCAGAATAGCCATCTGATCCTTGTCTTTGAGCCGAGTCTTCAACCCATGCATCGTTGTTATGCTCTGTCCATTCACTAGGATTTGCAGGTGGCCTCGCACGTCGCCTAACTCGTCAAATAAGTAGTCGTCGAATTCTTTTCCATACTTCTTGGACAAATCTTTCAGAAGCTGGCTAACCGTCGTCGGTTTCGTGAGTTCGATCTGGTCTTCCTTCTTTCCAGTGATCTCTCGCAGAGTTGTGAAAAACTTTGCAGTGATCTTAAACGTCAATTTGGCTTCCGTGTGTTATTTTGCTTTGTTAACGGTTTGATTTATGCTCTCTTCCATTGTGTGACCGTGCACGTATACTTGGGCTTCTTTGATGCCTGCTACGTTCTTGGCAGCTGCTTTAATATCGAGCGCGAATTTGAATGCAATAGGGCAGAATGGGCTTGTGGGAACAAAATCAATCTTGACCACGCCTGGCTGCTCTTCTTTCACGCTTTGAATAAGGCTCATCTGCCCAAAGGTTAAGCCTGTCTCCGGGTCGATTATTTTCTCAACCTCGTTCTTGACTTTAGTTTCCAGTTCATTCATTGCTCGTCATTGCACCTTGAACCTAAACCTAAGATGATGCGGATTTAATAACATTGCGATTCTCATGCATGCGCCAGCTTAAAGCCATAGTCTTCGGATGTGACGCTTTAACCTCATCCAGCCGAGTCACGGCTGCATTGTAAGGTGCATTCTTCACCAACTCAGGGTTTGAATAGGCTTCTTCAGAGATCTTCTTTAAGGCTTCTATGAAGCGGTCTAATTCCTCCTTCTCCATGGATTCAGTGGGCTCGATCATGAGCGCCTCGTCTACAACCAATGGAAAATATGTTGTCGGCGAATGCAATCCATAGTCGAGAAGCCTCTTAGCCACATCTGCAGCGCGTACACCAGTTTCCCTGTACATTGGTTTAGCGCTGAAGACGCACTCATGTTGGCGTAGACGGTCTTTAGCATAAGGCAGTTCGAAGCCGCGAATCGCGCCCAGCTTCTTAAGCAGATAATTAGCGTTCAAGACTGAAATCTCCGCTGCTTCTTCAAGTCCTTCGCGACCCATGCTCAAAATGTAAGCGTAGGCTCTCAGCAGAACGCCGATGTTCCCGTAGAAGCTGCGGATCTTGCCGATGCTGTGAGGCTTGTCATAATCCAAGTAGTAGCGTTTGCTTTTTTCATTGTATGCGACTTGAGGCAGGGGTAAGAATTTGGCTAGTTCTTTGCAGACGCCTATCGGTCCTGCGCCTGGTCCTCCTCCTCCGTGTGGTGTGCCAAAGGTTTTGTGGATGTTTATGTGGACTATGTCGTAGCCCATGTCGCGTGGTCGTGTCTTGCCCATTATGGCGTTTAGGTTGGCGCCGTCGTAGTAGAGTAAGCCGCCAGCCTTGTGCACTATATCTGCTATTTCAGCGATTTCTTCTTCGAAGATTCCAAGAGTATTGGGGTTAGTCAGCATTAGACCCGCAGTGTTGCCTGAAACAGCTGATTTCAACGCTTTCAAATCCACTGTGCCGTTCTGATTTGATGGCACAACAACGATTCTGAAGCCAGCCATGGTTCCGCTTGCAGGATTAGTCCCATGCGCCGAATCTGGCACGATGAGTTCAGTTCGCTCGTCAGCGTTGCCATTGAACTTGTGGCAAGCTCGCATCATCAATGCTCCTAACAGTTCACCATGTGCTCCAGCTGAAGGTTGAAGACAGATTTCATCTGTGCCTGTTATTTCAGCAAGCCATCTAGACAAGGTATGTAACATTTCCAGTATGCCTTGAACTGTTTCTTCATCTTGGTATGGATGAAGTTCACTTATGCCAGCAACTCCAGCGAGTGCATCATCTATTTTTGGATTGTACTTCATGGTGCAACTGCCTAATGGATAGAAGCCCAAGTCAACGCCGTAATTCATCTGTGAAAGCCGAGTGAAATGGCGAACAACTTCAACCTCCGACAGCTCAGGCAACCTAGGCATCTGAGTCCGCTTGATTGCCTTAGGCAGTTTGTCAGCAGGGTTACCTACCAGTTTAGACATTTCGTCTTCAACGTTTGGCAGAGTGTAACCTCTTCGCCCCTTGCCTCCAAGCTTGAAAATCACTGGCTCATTCCACTGTGCCTGCCTAAACATGACTTCTCACCTCTCTCCTTGTAGAACAGCTCGCAAACCATGCGCAAGCTGGTCAATGCTGTCTTTTGAATGCATTTCTGTGACACAGTAGAGTGCGGTTTGCCCTAATTCTGGAAACTCTCTGGAGATGTCTTTACCGCCTTGAATCCTGAGCTGTCTCGACAGGGCTTTGTGTACAGTCTGGGCTTTCATTCCAGATTTGTCAAAGTTAACAGTGAATTCCTTAAAATGGGGCGACTTGAACAATGGCGCCTTGACGCCTTCTATCTGGTCTAGCTTGTGCATAGCATATTCCGTGCGCATCATGATGGTCTCGCCGAGTTCTCTCAATCCGCTGGGTCCAAGCAAGGCAAGGTGCGTGGCAGAAGCGATGGCGCATAAGGCTTCGTTTGTGCAGATGTTTGAAGTTGCACGCTCACGGCGAATGTGCTGCTCACG
>CAYLSJ010000031.1:0-11181 GCA_964386655.1 uncultured Candidatus Bathyarchaeia archaeon
CTCAAGCAAGCTGTGACATTTAATCTTTGTCTTTAACTCAATGGACATCATGATGTTGGCCACTATATGTTGCTGGAGGAACCGTGGTTTTGGAGATCAATGGAAACTTGCTCCTCTGACCGCTTTTTTCCATTCTTTTGTGTAGGTATTTTGGCTTCACAAATGACTAGTAACAGAATATCCGATACAGTCTTGGCATGAGCGGTGAAAAGAAGCGCACTCTGCTGCTGGGGCTCGTCTTCCTCCTCTTCTTGGTTTTAGCTTATGTTGAGAACACATCATTCTTCATATATGTTAGAAACAGCTTCACGAACCTTCCATTAGGCGTTGTGCTTGTCTTTATTCACAATGTACTCGCGATTTCTCTCATCATCTTAGGCATGGCATTCTATGTGGAGGTAGTGTTAACATTCATGCCCAAACGGAAAATCGAGTATGTGGTATTGCAGAACCCTGAGGTTTTCGCAGCTGTTTTCGCAGGCATGATTCTCTTGATCAGCATCCTAAGAGCCAGCACACTAGTCAAAGGGCAAGTTGAGGTTAGCACATTGGCGATGGTCATACTGCTGAGCTTGCCCACAGGATTAATTGAAGGCTACGGCATTTACCAAGCCATAAGGAAAACCTTGAAGAAGAGCCTTCGGATCAGAGACCTGGCAACGATTTATGCGATATTTTTCATTGCAGCAGTTGTTGAGGTCGGATTTGTTCAGATTCTGCTCCTCCTATCAGCTTCTTGAGAGACCGCAAGAACCAAATCGGCTCAGCGCTCGACACAATAAAGACTCAGTCTTAGCACGAGAATGAGAAAAGCTTTAGTTGAACAAGTTTATGCAACTAACTGAAGAATCGAAGGCACATCATGTTGAAGACTGCGATCATCGTCATTGACATGATTAACGATTTCGTAACCGGGGTTTTCAGGAGTGACAGAGCAGCGAGAATAATTCCAAACATCAAGGCATTGTTAAACTATGCACGCAGACAGAAAGTGCCCATCATCTATGCCACTGATGCACATGTGCCAAGCGTTGACCCCGAGTTTAATGTCTGGGGCAGACATGCTGAAGCTGGCTCATGGGGCGCTGAAATAGTCGAAGAACTAAAGCCCAGAAAAGGCGATTTTCGCATCCTCAAAAGAAAGTACAGCGCTTTTCAAGGCACGAATTTGGACCAGTTGCTCTCCAAGCTTGAGGTAGAAACGGTTGTTCTAACAGGCGTCGTCACCGACATCTGCATTCAACATACTGCTGCTGATGCCTTTTTCAGAGGCTACAAAATCATCATTCCTAAAGACTGCGTGGAAGCAGCTGACTCGCCCACACAGAAGGCGGCTATTAAATTCATAAAAAAAGCCTACGCACCTGAAATAACGACATCAAAGCAATTGCTAGAGAAGAAGTGGACGTGAAGAAGGGACAGACCTAACGAAAAAGCAACCCAGCTTTGATTTCGTCAGCAGAGAAAACATGAGTTTACTAACTGATTTGTATGAATTGACAATGTGTGCCAGTTACTTCGATAACAAGCGAACCGAGCCTGCAACATTCGACCTTTTTATTAGGAAATTGCCGACCAAGAGGTCGTATTTTGTTTTCGCTGGCTTGGAGCAGGCATTGCTCTACCTTGAAAGCATCAGATTCAACTCAGAGCAAACCGATTACCTGCGTACACGAGGTTTCAAAGAAGACTTCCTCACCTATCTACGAGGATTCACGTTCACTGGCGAAGTCTGGGCTGTTCCTGAGGGCACGATTGTTTTTCAGAACGAACCTCTAATCAGAATTACGGCACCGATCATTGAGGCTCAACTTGTTGAATCCTTCCTATTGAACACAGTTAACTTACAGACTATGATTGCGACCAAGGCGTCTAGGGTTGTGCACGCTGCACAGGGAAGAGCCGTAATTGAGTTCGGCTTGAGGAGAACGCATGGCACTGATGCAGCAATGAAGGCGGCAAGATGCAGTTACATCGCTGGGTGCAATGGCACATCCAGCCTATTAGCAGGCATGAAGTATGGCATTCCAGTTTTCGGCACGATGGCGCACTCGTTTGTGATGTTTTTCAGCAATGAAATCAAGGCGTTTAAGGCGTTTGCGAACACTTTTCCAAAGACATCCACCCTTCTAATCGACACTTTCGACAATATCAAGGGCGCGGAGAACGCGGTTGTTGTGGCAAAGGAATTGGAAAAGAGAGGCTTTAGGCTTGGCGGCGTCAGAATTGACAGCGGAGACTTGGATGATATCAGCAAGAAGGTTAGGGCGATTCTTGATGAAAAAAGATTGGATTATGTGCAGATCTTTGCCAGCGGAGACTTGGATGAATACAAGATTCAGGAGTTGCTGCGCAGAGGTGCGAGAATTGACGCCTTCGGCGTTGGCACTAGAATGAGCACATCGGCAGACAGACCTTACGTTGACATAATTTACAAACTGTGCGAAAAGATGGACAAGACTGGAAAGTTTGTGCCTGCTATGAAGCTTAGTCAGGGCAAGATTACGCTTCCAGCGAGAAAGCAAGTGTTCCGAGTTGAGGATAAGGCAGGCTCTTTTGTCAGGGACATTATTGCTTTGCATGATGAGGAAGTCGAGGGCAGGCGATTGTTGGTTAAGGTTATGGAAAAAGGCAAGATTATCTACAGTTTGCCCACTATTGACGAGATACGGAAAAATGCTTCTGAAAACCTCTCCAGACTTCCAGAAAAATATAAGCGACTTAAAGGAGCCTCTCGCTACCCAGTTCTCTTGAGCCCAAAGCTAAAAAGACTGCTGAAAGAACTAACCAGCGAACTGAAGAAGACAGAAGGCTCAGATTGACAGGTATGAAAGCGTGCTTTTCTCATTCTACTCTTTCTACGACGATGGTGCAGCGTGTCGCCAAGGCGGCGATAGCGCCTAACGCGGCGAGCCAAGGAGCAAGAATTGCGCCGACTAAACCTACGGTTGCAGGCATCTCGAAAAGCGTTCTACCTCGTTCATCCTTTATCAGAATTCTTGTGATGTTGCCCTCATGGATAAGCTGCTTAACTTTCTCGATTAGGTCGTCAGCTGAGACTGAGAACTCCTCTACACGAGCCTTGACCGCTGAGCCGCATGCATGACAATATTTGGCTTTCTCAACCAGCTGTGTTCCACATTTCTGACATAGCGCCAAGTTTTTTCACCAAGTTGAATTCGTTTTCAATACTTGTGCTTTGTAAGACATAGCCTTTGCGTGAGATTATAAGACTGTGTGAAAGAAGAAAAGTGAGTTGACCCCCAAGACCTTCTCGTCTGATCGAGCAAAACATTATTCTACTAAATGTCTATGCTATGTGGTGTTTCAGAGGACTATGGTTTGGAGCGCAGGACACGCTACGAGATCTTCGCCGACTTGCTTGAAATCGTTATGAAGCGGGAACTCTGCGCAGTGACAAGAGCATCATACGGCGCCAACCTGCCAGTGGACAGAGCCAAGAAATTCCTGAGCTTCCTTGCCTCTCGAGGCTTTGTCAAAGAAGAGTTTGTAGGCGATTCGAAGCGATACAGAATAACTAAAAGAGGCTTGGAATACCTGGAAACTTATGGAAAAATGCAGAAAATGTTCGCAGCTTTGGCTGAAAAACTCCCTGAGCTGGACACACCATGAATCTAGACGTAACAATTTGTGACTACTATGCGTGCGTTCCACATATGCGTCGCCTTAAATACATACGTCAACCGCTCATTCATCAAAGGTGAGAACCATACATGCCAAACGAAGTGCCACCTAGAACAACTCAGACCTTAGGTATTGTGCAAGGCGACCTCATAACAGGCGACTCAGCAATAATAAGAGGCGAAGGCACACCACCAAAAGTGACGGTAACCGGCACGGTTCACTGCCGCGGCGACTGCATGTTCGAATGCAGCCTTTCAGCCGAGAGTCTCGTTGGTGAGGGTTACATTGTTGTAAAAGGTGACTTGGACCTTAAAGATCGGGTGAAGATAGGCAATGGTTTCGGCTTCGGCTGGAGGACTCATGCAAGGGCTCAGCTCAGTGTAGAAGGAAGTATGCGCGCCAAGACTGCTGATGTGGATAGCAAATTGACTGTCGGCAAGAATCTTGAGGTTGAAACCGTTGATGTTGGTGGCAGGCTGGAGGTGAGCGGCAACACTAAGACACAGCGCGTTGACGTAGGCGGAAGTTTCTCAGCTGGCGGAGAGGTAGAAGCTCAGAGCATCGATGTAGGAGGCGCTGTACATGTCGAATCCAAGGTGAGAATCGACAAACTCGACGTAGGCGGCAGCGCTAAAGTCGGAGGCGGCAGAGTCAACGATGTGGATGTAGGCGGCTCGTTTGCGTCAACTGACTCGCTCGAGTTCAACTCCATAGATGTGGGCGGTGTCGTAAGACTTGCTGGCAAGAATGTAGGAGGCGACATCGATGTTGGCGGAGTGTGCAAAGTTGAAGGTGACCTTCAATTTGGCAAAATTGACGTAGGCGGAGTGGTGGAAATCTCAGGAAACGGCAAAGGAAACAGCATCGATGCAGGCGGTGTTGTCAGAGTCGGCGGCTCGTTACAACTCGACGGAGAAATCGACGTGGGTGGCAAGGTCGAGGTTGGAGGCGACCTGACGGCATACGACGTAGATGTTGGCGGCAGAGCCACAGCCAAGAGCATAACCGCAACAGCGCAGGTAGATGTAGGCGGTTCAATAGCCACTATGTCAGGCACGTCGGCTTCAAGAGTCAGAATCGGTAGACGAGGCGAAGTTACAGGTCCAATAAAGGCAGATGACGTCTTGATAGAAGGCAGAGCACATGTCGAGGATGTCCACGCCAAGACAATACACATGGAAACACACGCTCAAGCACGCAATCTATACGGAGAAAGCATAAGCATAGAGTTTGATTGCCAAATATTGGGCGAAGTTCAGTACACTCATGATCTACGAGCAGAAAGAAACGTCTACTTCGCCAAGTCTCCGCAGAAAGTCAGCACACTTCCACAGTAGAGCCAAGCATTAGTCACCGTTCAATGGCATTCCGTAAAAGCGTTTCCGAACACACTTCTGCAATTTCTTAAATATTGCCTGCTATTACATCAGCTCTTAAGCTGCATCTGGCCTGTCAACTCGCTTTAGGGTGAAATGATGACACAAACCCAGCTCAAATCCAAGACCTGGCAACTGTCGATTACGGCAGTTTTCACAGCCCTAGTTTTTGTAGCAACAACCGTGTTCTCTGTTTATGTGCCACAGACAAGAGGCTTCTTCAACATAGGCGAAACCATGGTGTTCACTACTGCATTGCTGTTTGGTCCATTGATCGGCGCATTTGCTGGAGGCGTCGGCTCAATGCTCGCAGACATAGCATTAGGATATTGGTACTACGCGCCTGCCACACTTGTCATAAAAGCGTTTGAAGGCGGCTTAGTTGGGTTCATCTCCAGAAAGGAGCCAATTCACATATCGAAGACTGGATGGGAAGAATTTACATTCCGTAGCGGCATGATCCTCGGCATCCTTGTTGGCAGCATCGGCTCAATATATTACTCTGGCTCAATCGAGCTTTACTTGGGTTTTCCGCCTGCAGCGAGTCCCAGCCTAGTCCTGCTTGTGCCGCACGAAGTTTGGTATGCTGCAGGCGCCTTAACACTGATCTTATTCGCTTTAGCTGGCTTTACTTTTAATCCTGAGTTTGGATGGCTATCTTTCACTGTTCTGCTCGGCGGGCTGACAATGGTAACAGGCTACTTCCTGTATCAACAATTCTTCATCGGTCCATTGTTCAACATCCCTGTTATAGCAGTGGCAGAAATCCCGATTAATGTAAGCCAAATGCTTGTAGGTCTCGTGGTTTCGATTCCAATTGTACGAACGGTCTGGCGCGCTCTGCCTTCTCTGAAAGCTTGATGAGAATACTTTCCAGGACTCGGTTAGCTTTTAAGTGATACCAAATCACATGTTAACCGTTAACCAAGGGAGGCTTTGCATGACTATGGACTCGCTAGATGTAGGCAAACTTCATCCAAGCATGCTGAAACAAATCGTATTGAGTCATCTCGGCGTCACCGACCCCCGAGTGCTTCTAGGACCTAGCATAGGTGAAGACGCTTCGGTTATTGACCTTGGACAAGAAGCCCTAGTAATACATTCAGATCCGATAACAGGCGCTGTTGAAAACCTCGGCTGGCTTGCGGTAAACGTTTGTGCAAATGACATAGCAACAAGAGGCGTGCGACCATTATGGATGTTGACTGTAATCCTTCTGCCCGAGAACGCTACCAAGGCACAGTTGAAGAACTTGACAAGCCAAATTGATGAGGCAGCCAGAAAGCTAGGCGTAGCGGTGGTGGGCGGACACTGTGAGGTCACCGCAACCATAAACAGACCAATAATCATCGCGACAGCCATAGGCATGACCAAGAATAGGAGATTCGTGAAAACCAGCGGTGCTCAGCCAAGAGACACTCTTATCGTAACAAAAGGTGCGGCGATAGAGGGCACCGCCATTCTCGCCTCAGAATTGCCTTCATCGCTTAAAGGCAAAATGGACAGGAAAACGCTTGAAAGAGCCAAGCATTTCATCAAGATGACAAACGTAGTTGAAGACGCACTGACAGCAGTTGAAGCAGATGGAGTTCACGCTATGCATGACGTCACTGAAGGCGGCATTGCAGCCGGCTTACAGGAAATCGCATGGGCATCTAACGTCGGACTCATTGCCTATGAGGAAAAAATCCCGATTAACAGCGAGACTGAAGCCATATGCAGGCTGCTGGCTATCGATCCCCTCAAAACCATAGGCTCTGGAGCGCTCTTAATCTCCTGCGAGCCTAGAAGTGCAAAGAACATAGTGGCAGTTTTGGAGAGAAAAGGTGTCAGAGCTGCGATCATAGGTATGATCACGAAAGACAGAGACAGCGCCTACATCATCAGAAGAGACGGAACCAAACTTGACCTTTCAAAACCTGTAAAAGAGGAACTATGGAAAGTGCTGAAAAAAGAGGAGTAAGCGAACACAGCATCGGAAGAGTCAGCAGTTGCCCAACAACAAGCTGAGAATATCGGTTATCATACCCACATTTCAGGAAGAGAGCTACATCGGAGCCATGCTATCGAGACTAGACAGAGTAAAGCCTCCTGTCGAGGTCATAGTTGTCGATGGTGGGAGCCGAGACAAGACAGTGCAGGCTGCGAAACAGTTCACAGACAAGGTTTACCTACTGACCAAACGAGGAATCGCGGCAGGAAGAAATCATGGCGCTTCAAAAGCATGCGGCGACATTCTCGTTTTCCTAGACACAGATGTGGTGTTTCCGATGTCATTTCCTGAAAAAGTACTTCAGGCATTCCTAGACTCGACCGTAGTAGGCGCAACCTGCAACATCATGCCGCTTCGTAATGAAGTCGGAACAACAGCCTTTTTCAAAATCTACAACTTACTAATCCGCACAACCACCAAGTTCAAACCTCACTCAAGAGGCGAATTCTTCACCGCTAGAAAAGCTGCATTCCAACAAGCCAATGGCTTCGACGAAACCATGCCCTGCCTCGAAGACCACGACCTAGCTCACCGCTTATCAAGACTCGGCAAATTCGTCTTCATCTCAGACTTGACAGTTTACGAATCATTAAGAAGATTCAGACAGCTGGGCTTCTGGAAAGTAGTTAGTACATGGATTGTTGACTACGTCTTCTTCATGCTTCGAGGAAAGCCGCTATCTCGAGAATGGAAGCCAATAAGGTAGAAAATGGCCATGCCGACACGCCTCACGACTCGCGGAACGCGTAGAGCTTAAACTCTTTAGGTCCGACTAAACGTTGCTTGTAGAGATGTCTAGATTCGACAAGCGGAGCCAGACATATTGAGGCAATCTTCAATAAGGCTTTTCAGAATTGTGAAGCGCTCTATAACATCTAACAACCGTACGACGCGCAATGACTCCTAACCAATCGGTGCAACTATTGTTGCCTAGGGTGCAACGTTTGGCGAGCTGGAAGACACATTCAAGAAATACCGCTGACCACGTGAAAAAAGGATTTAGTGTTCTGTGAGACCTGGGCGTCCCTTCCGAGTTGGTGACCATATCGAATATAAGCCCACGGCTTTGTTATGCCTACTTTCTTGTTTTCGCAGCGTCTTGAATATGGGTAACAAATTAAGAACATGTGAAGGCCGTCAGCGTAACTCTGATGCAATCATCCATTCATACTGATTTCGTCGTCATTCGGCCGAAATGAGTATCAGCCTAGCGCATAAGATAAATGTTTTCAAGCAGTTATAAGGAAAAGACACGGGATAGGGGCTATACCTTTGAGGATAATCGCCGCCGATTCAGCTGCTGCATTGTTGAATGAACGTTATGAACCTTTGAAGGTTGTAGCTGCCTGCGCAGTTATGGTTGAACCGCCTTATACAAAGGCTACATCGTTCCTGGCTGAACCTATTTTTGTCGAGGCTCAGGATGGATACCAACTGGTTGTGCATGAGCTGGAGCTTTGCATGAGCCTTTTGAAAACAGTCAAGGCGGATATGATTCATCTGGATATGTCATTAGGTGGTCTTAGCCTAGAAGAGCTGTCAGCAGTCAGCTTGTCACAACGTCATCTGTCCAGCCAAGCGAGAGCCCACCTGCTTAAAGTACTGCCCAGACTTAGAAAGCTTGCCCTTGAAATAAGGCAATCCTACAATATCGATGTTTCTGTAATAGGCAAAGAGAGCATTCCTGTTAGAATAGCTGAACTAACCTCAGGCGCACATGCAGCGCTGTACTCTGCTGAAAAAGCTGTAAAAGAAGGAAAGAAGATCATGTTGGGACTCCCCGCGCGATGCTCTGTCAGAATAACAACCGAAGTAGTAGTCTTAGAATCCCTCTTGCCTGCCGAAGAGGATTTGAAGGGAGAGGCGATAGACGAAGGTGGCTTCCTCAACAAAGTCACGTTAACTGAAATGCCGAATCCATGTGCAAGAGGCTTCAGGCTTTTGGAAATAACACCTAAAGTGCAAACTCTTCATCAAACATAGGGTCTTGGCATTCAATCATTTTCAGTTTTCTTAAGAGGAGACAGGCTTCTTCACTCTCGTGATTTCTAGGCTGATGTCAAGCGCCTTGACACTCTGGGTGATTTCTCCGAGGCTTACGATGTCAACTCCAGCCTTCGCATACCTAACAATGGTTCGCTCTGTTATTCCGCCGCTTGCCTCAATCAGTACTTTATCTCGAAGCTTGTTTGCCTTCAGCAGATCAACTGCTTCTCGAGCTTGTCTGGGTGTGAAATTGTCCAGCATTATGATGTCAACTCCTGCCTTAGCTGCTTCTAACACGTTGCCAAGTTTTGTGACTTCAACCTCGGTTTTCTTGGAAAACGAGGCTTTTCCCCGAACCTTTGCTAGGGTTTTCTCGATGTTTCCGACGACTGCAATATGATTGTCTTTAATCAGTATCATGTCGTCCAAGCCCCATCGGTGGGGGTCGCCTCCGCCGATTGTCACTGCTTTCTTGTCAAAATACGACATGCCAGGGACAGTCTTGCGTGTAGCAGCTACAGCCGTCTTGTACCCAGCGTTACGAAGCTTTTTTACCAGCCGATTTGTCTGTGTGGCTATTCCGCTCATCCTTGAAACTAGGTTCAGCAGTGTTCGTTCAGTGGTGAGCAGTGTGGCAGCGTCTCCTTCGACGTGGATTATCTTTGTCCCGGGTCTTATTTTTGAGCCATCGTGCAGCAGCACACTGGCTTGGAGTCCAAAGGTTCTAGCGAAGAGTAAGGCTTCTTCGATGCCTGCGATTACGCCTTCTTCTTTTGCGACAACTTCTGCTTCTACAACTGTCCCATGTGGTATTGTATAAGCAGTGGTTACGTCGCCGTGGCCAACGTCTTCTTCGACAAATCTGCGAAACTTCTCTTCTAGTATTCTTTCTGGCAATGACATGCTGTAGCGCCTACCTGCTGCTAATCTCCTTGCGAGTTATCTTGCCTTTAGGCGTGGTTTCCTCAAAGATTATGGCTTGAAATTTGTAGATTTTAGTGCCATTTAACAGCCATGAGTCTTGCGGTAACCCAGCTTTTGCACAACATTCGCACAGAAATGTTTCCTCATCCCACTTCAGCTCAACGGGCACCTGAGGCAACAATAATCCTTTGTAGTAACTGCGCTCCACGATTAAACCATCCTGTCCCACCTTGATTTTGCTGCAATAATCTTGAGGCTTCTCAACTTCAACAGGTTCGGGCGGTGTGAGTACACTTACTTCGAAAACAACTTGGTCAAGTTCTTCAGCGACCATTGGTGGAAATCGTGGATCTTGTGTCGCTGAGCTAATGGCGGATTCTATTATTGCTTTTGCCAATATGGTTGTGGGATAGGGAAAGCCTATGCATCCTCGTAGTAGATGGTGCTTGCCCTGTAAGGTGTTGATGGTTACGAAAACACCGCACTTCTCTTTAAACTTAGGCGGCACCTCAGTCGGCATCTCCATGATTTGTCTCTTGGTCAGGTAGGTTTCGACTGCCTTCCGTGCCAGTTTGACTAAGTATTCGCCTTCTTCCAGCGTCAGTTCAAACAACATGATTCCCTAGACTCTCTATTGCATTATTTAACGTTCAGACCGGTTGCTTATTATCCTTATCTGAAACGGTGAATGCCACACTCTAAGAGGCAGCGTCTAGAACTTCATGGATTCTTCTGTCATGCCATCCTTTGTGATGACGAGAAAGTCGATGCCATCTCCGCTCATCACGTCTCGGCTTATAGCAGACTTCATAGCTCTAGTGATCAAGTCCTTGGCTTCTTCAATCGCTATGTTTTCCTTAAAGCCTTGTTCGAGCAGACCATAAGCGATTTCGGCACCTGAGCCTACAGCTGCATACTTGTCAGGTATGACAGATCCCAAAACATCGAGGACGAATATTGATGCGCCTTCGCTGTCAATTCCGCCCACAATGGTTTGAGTTATCAACGGGAATAGGCGTCGTGCAAATAGAAGATTCGACATCAGCTTAGCAGCAGATTTCACTGCGATTGGGCGACTTGCATCCAACCTGAATAGGTTCGAGTAAGCTTCTACCTCTCGAATCAAAATCTGCATGTCAGAGACCAGACCTGCGCAGGCAGCGCCTATGCGATCTGTGACCTTGAACACTTTCTTGCCCACGCGGCTCATCACCATATAACCGTATGAAACCCTTTTCTCCGAGGCTAGAATCACAC
>CAYLSJ010000032.1:0-10448 GCA_964386655.1 uncultured Candidatus Bathyarchaeia archaeon
CTTGCACCTTCGTTGAGAGTTCTTAGAGCTGGCGTAGGGCTTTACGATGAACCGTTGAAGATCATGTCCCGCTTCAGAACTGCCCAGACGTACATTAAACGAAAGCCAATTGCGCAAGACGATATCTCGCGCTGTATTGTTCAAGCCCTAGCCATGCGCGGGCGGCTGAACACTTCAGCTATCACTAGGCAAGTGGCTTCTATGCGTGGCAAAGCGTCGAGAAGAATCATCAGGGAGCGTTTGAAACGATTACAAGAGGACGGGGTAGTTCGCAAGGTTGAGGGATTTGGCAACACGTATGAGCTAGTTGAAAAGTTAGGTGATCAATGATCTGACCACTTTTTTCCACGATAGATAAGTGGTGTGTCCAGTCCTCATATAGTATCAGAGGTGAAACAACATGAATTTGAGAAGAAAAGGTGAGGACACAAGCAGATCAGGGTTTGCGAGGAACAAGTTGTTCGGCATAATTGGGAATGTTCACGATCTATTTTCAATGGACTCAAATGAAACTCACGAGATTAACCTTTGCCTATATGACGAGAATACGCGAAAGCTAGTTGAAGCTGCACTGTTGGCGGCTGAACTCGGAAAAGTTGAAGCGCAAAAGATGCTGCAGAAAATGGTGTAACAGGTTTCCAAAAGAGTTAACTCGATTATGTATCATAGGAATTGGAGGTGAAAAACGTGATGAGCGAAGAACCAGAGAAGAAGAAAGCCAAAATGAATGCAGAGGATGTCAAGCAGATTCTTGGGGTTGTCTCAACAGAGGTTCCTGGGTTAATCAAGAGCATCATTGCATCAGTGTTTTCAGAGGAGGCGGGCAGGAGCATGGGGAAAGCGGCAGCTGCATTCTACAAGGAGTTGAAGGATGGTGGAATGCCGGACGCCGTAGCCGTCAAGATGACAGAGGACTACATTAGCGTGTTCACCAGCCTAGGAGATATTATGAAAAAGACTGGCGGAGGCGGCAAGATACAACTCGGTGTGGGCGAAGCGGTGGACAAGCAGATCGAAAGAAGAGTGAAGCAGAGATTAGCTGAGAGACGAAGCGAAGAAGATGAAGATGAGGAAGGGGAGGACTGACAGCCTCTTACCTTTCTCTTGGACTTGACTGGTGAAAACACTATGGGTAGGAGCCTACTCATCGTTAGCGTGATAAGCGGTGTGGTCAGCGTCGTTAGGTTATTGTCCAGTCTGTTCGTGATCTATCTGACATTAGGTTGGAAGGTGCGAAAAGCCAAGAAAGCCTTCGAAAAGGAGTTGATCAAAGAAGGCATGCCAAAAGAAGCTGCGAAGAGAATGAGCGCCCGATATGTCGCCCTCAAAGACGAGGCCCTGAACACATTAAAGCGTTCTATCCGTGCGTTCCCATGAGCCACATTTGGATTCTTAGTTCTAGTCTCCCTTATAGTAGGAAATAATTTTCTTGACTGCGCGTTCTTCTTCCTTCAACTCCTCTCCAAGCTCTGTCCAGAATCGTGCTGCTTTCAAATAGCCTTTTAATCCCTGTTTTCGACCTGTTTCAGTATAGAAGTCTTTTCTCCGTCCTTTTTTGCCGCTGCCAATCTCCATCATTTGTTTAACTGTGAATCCGTGTTCCGCTATGAAGAAATGGAAGACTCTGGCAACACCTACATTTCCGCATGAGCAGGAGAGCACATCTACATCATAGCATACTTGTGCTTCAAGAGTTCTTGGCGCCTCGATTCCTCTTGGACCGTGAGCCTTAATGCAATGAACGATCTGCTCAATTTCATTGCCTGCAAAACCAGCTCTTCGAAGGATGCGCGACGCGATTTTTGCACCTGCCAAATGGTGGTCTTCTCCCTCTTCCGAATGAAGTCTTCCTATGTCATGAAGCAACAGACCAGCCAGCACTATCTTCATGCTAGCGCCTTCTTCCTCTCCGAGTTCAACACCTTCAGCCAGAACACGGAGAACATGATTCCAATTGTGATGGACAAGCCCTCTCTCAGCGTAGTCCTTCTCCACAAGGGCATACAAAGCCTTCAATTCCGCGTATTTTGAAAGATAATAATCTAGCTTCACATATTACACCAGCTTCAGCCTTAATTCGTCACTTGTTCCGTGTAGAGAATAGCTTTCTGTAGACGAAAGAAAAAACCTTTGTTGCCTGCTCATTGCGCTTGAAGTGCCGACATAGCCCTCAAGGCTGCGGCTGAGGCGTGCACAACTGCTTGATGCGTGTGCATCGGCTGCTGAACAGCGCCAGCTAGGAATATTCCTGCAACAGTTGTCTCGTTCACAAGCAGCTGTGCATCTTTTTCCATTATGAAGCCATCATCAGTTAGTTTCAATCCAAGCATCTCCGCCATCTCAATGTTAGGCTGCAACCCCATTTCCAAAACTACCAAGTCTGCGCTTATTGAGAGCAACTTGCTTGTTGCTTGATCATAAACGTCCAATGTAAGCGAGCCGTCTGGCGCCTGCCGAACTTCAGACGGTTGACCGTGAACAAACTCCACTTCCTCAGCTCGCACCTTATTGTAGAATTGTTCACCAGCTTTCGTGACTGCACGTACGTCAGTGTAGCAGACGTAGGCGTTTACGTCCTTGCCATACTGCCCTCGGAGAAGATGTGCATGTTTAATTGCATTTAAACAGCCGAGATTGCAGCAGTAGCGCAGATGCTTCTCGTCCCGCGAACCAGCACACAAAATGAAGACAACACTCTTCGGTGCTTGACCATTGTCAGGACGAAGTATCTTACCTTGAGTGCGCCCATTAAGCTTGCACATTTCCTCATATTCTAAGCCTGTGATAACATTCTGATACTGCCCATACTTGTATTGACCAAGCTTGTGCGCATCGTATTGCCCAAAGCCAGTCGCCACTATAATGACATCAGCAAGTATTTCCTCATCAAGCGCTGACGAATCTGAACTCGCATGGCTTGTGATTTTCGCTCTAAAGTCGCCGATTGAGCCTTGAACACTCTTAACCTCAGCAGAATTGACAACTCGAATGTTGGGGTTGACAACAACGCGCTCAACTATGGGTCTGACCGTTTCTTCAGCGCCACGCAGCGTCGGAAACAACTTGCTCAGCTTCCAAGCAGTGCCGCCGAGATGTGCCTCTTTCTCAACGACGTACACTTGAAATCCATGATCAGCTAGATCAAGGCTGGCTTGTAATCCAGCGATGCCTCCGCCAATAACCAGAGCCCTAGGCTGATTGAGCATTATTGATTCCAACATCGATTGAGTGCTTTGAACCATTAGGTTACAAACACCGTAAAGAAAAATATTGTGATGCTCAGGCTGGTTCACGAGAGAACAAAACGTCTATAAGACCACAAAGATTCATTCATAAGTTCTATGACCATCACAGACCAGATGACTTCAAAAAAACCCGATGCTGGATCAAGACTACGCATTTTGAGCAAGATTGGCGAGCACAAGCCTTTCAACTGTTATCAATGCATCAAATGCACAAGCGGCTGCCCATCCATGAAAATGCTAGAACTGAAACCACACGAAATTGTAGCTCTGACAAAGGCTGGGTTCATCGACGAACTGGTTAATTCAGGCATCATCTGGACATGCGCCACATGCTTAAAATGTAAGGAACGTTGCCCCCAAGCAGTCGCGCCTATTGACCTCATCTTGGCTCTGAGAAACCTAGCCATTGAAAAAGAAGCCAAAGTGCCTGAAAGCTACCTTCATGATCTGAGCATGATTCTCGAATGCGGATACGTTTCAAGACCTCAGCCCACCATAACCCGAAAGCTTGAGAAAATCGACCGCGACAAGCTAGACCTCCCCAAGTTTCGTGAGTCCGATGAAGGGTTCAAAGCAGCATTCATGAAGGTTTTGGAGAAAACTCAGTCTGGAGACACTTAGCACTTGAAGATACCTGTCTACTGGGGCTGCGTCATCCCAACATCACAGTACACTTACGAAATGTCTGTAAGAGAAATCATGCCCCACTTAGGCGTGGAGCTCGTAGACTTAGATAACGCATCCTGCTGCGGCACGCCTATTCAAAGCGTCAACATGGTTGCAGCGGTATATCTAGCAGCCCGCAACATAGCCATCGCTGAAAAAATGGGCTTCACAGATCTGCTGGCTGTGTGCAACGGCTGTCACCTTTCGCTTTTCGAAGCCACCCACTTTCTTAACCATGATGAGAAACTGAGAGAACTGGTAAACTCGCTGCTCAAAGAAGAAGACCTGCAGTATTCGGGTATGATAAAAATCTGGCACACAATCGACTTCCTACACGACAAGGTTGGAGAACAGGCAATAAAGAAAGCTGTGACACACTCACTCAACGGCTCAAAGTTTGCTGTTCATTATGGCTGTCACATACTACGACCCAGCAGCATCGGCACCGTTGACGACCCTGAAAACCCACAGAAACTTGACGAACTAATCGCATGGGTAGGCGCAGAGAGCATTCAATATCCAGAAAAACTGGATTGCTGCGGCGCGATGCTCATGCTCTCACATCCTGATGCCGCGTTCACGTTCACTGGCTTGAAGCTTAAAGTTATTCAAGAGCTGGGCGTAGACGCCCTCGTTGACTCATGTCCATCATGCCACAACATGTTTGATGTTAGACAGAAAAGCGCAGCTGCAACCATAGGCGCCAAACTCGACGTGCCGATTATGTACTATACGCAGCTGCTTGGCTTAGCCATGGGCATCCCGCAGGAGAGATTAGGACTAAACCTGAGCCGAAGCGGGGTAGACGAGTTTCTGCAAAAAGTCCTTGATCACTGAGCTGTTTTTGACTAGGAAAGCGCACAAAAACTCCTTATTAACCTCGATTATTCCTTTATACGCTATCTAAAAAGGTCCGCTGCAATGCTGATTCAAGAGATCATACTCGAAAACTTCATGTCGTATGAATACGCCCGCATACCCTTCCATCAAGGCGTAAACATAGTGTGCGGACCAAACGGCGCCGGCAAATCGTCCATTCTGCTTGGCATGTCTGTGGCGCTTGGGCAGTCTTACACTGAACGCTCCAGAAAGCTTAGCGACCTTATACGCTGGGGAAAAGACCAAGCCCGCGTCACGCTTATTTTGGACAACACGAGTAAAGCCGGTCGTCGCCCTATTCCACGGGTTGACAAAGACCAGATCTTTCTCACTCGAATTCTGCGCACGGATGGAAAATACTGGTTTGAGCTTGACAACAAGGCGGCGACGAAAGAGGACGTTGAAAGGCTATTATCCAAACTGGGTGTTGACCCAGATAACATGCTGATCTTGATGCATCAAGCCATGACTGAGCAGTTTGTTGCCTTACCGACGCAGGATAAGCTGCGCATGATTGAGGCGGCTGTTGGCTTCGAGTCATATCGTCGCAATGTGCTTGACGCTCAGCGTAAACTTAGTCGGGTTTTGAGTGAGGAGGAATCTGTGGGTAAGCTGCTTGAGTCTGCTGAGCAGACGTTGGCTTATTGGCGTGAGCAGTATGATCGGTATCAGCAGAAGAAGCAGTTGATTTTGAAGCGGCATTTTCTTGTGCGTGAGCTTGCTTGGGCGCATGTGGCTAAGAGGGATAAAGTGGTCGCTGATCTTCATAGCGAGATTCAGAGCGCGCAGAGAGAGATAGAAAGCTTGGAAGCCGAATCAAAGAATGTGGAGAACAGGTTAGACGAGACGCAGTCAATGCTCAACCAAGCTAAGGTAAAGTGGATTAGGCTTTTCGAGGAGCGGCTTGGGTTAGAACGGGAAAGAGCAAAACATGAGTCTAAGCTGACGCTGTCTAACCAAACACTTAAAGAGACACAAGCATGGGTTGAAGCACGCAGAGACGCTACAGAAGACTATGTGAACAAGCTTGAGCAACTGCAGAGCCGTATTCTGCGAGAGGTCAACCCTACTGATTTGCGCGCCCAGTTTGATGAGATGAGAAAAACTTACGAGCAGATTGAGGAAACATGGAATCAGCAGCTGAATATTAAGAGTGAGAGCCTTAAGCAACAGATTGAAAATGCCACTCAACAACTTGCAGCGTTAGAAGACCAGATCACAAACACAGAGTCGAGCATGAGCAAGCAGGATAACGAGATGTCAAGCACAAGCCAAGCGCTTCTTGACAACAAGATTAGATCAGCCTTGCTTCAACATCGAATAGAGAGCTTGCAGAAAGCCTTGGACAAGTTGAAACGAGAACTCCAAACTGCAAAAAGCGAGTTGGACAGTGAAGCAAAGCGCGCTGAAGAGACAGGAGCCAAAATCGCGGCGATTAAGAGCATAGAAGAGATTCAAGATGAAATCCAGCTCACAGACGGGCACATTGCAGCGCTTGCTGATGTTTCAGAAGATGTCGAGCGTATGTATGAATCGTATTCGAAGCTTTACTTGGAGCTTAAGGACAAGGCTCAGTTGGTGGCTGAAAACAGAGAGAAAGCCTTGGTTGAAGTTAAGACTCGGATGGAAGCGTGGCACACAGTCATTCAGACCTTGTTGAATCATGTTAATGTTCAGTATCAGACCATTCTGGCTAATGCACAGGCTCAGGGTGAAGTTCGCTTGACGAATGAGAAGGATATTGAAGTGGCAGGGCTGCAGATCTATGTTGGTTTTAAAGGGGCTAAACCCATGCCATTGGACGCTTATACCCAGAGTGGTGGAGAACGAAGCACAGCGACTATGATGTTTCTCTTGGCTCTTCAGCAGCATGTGCGCTCTCCGTTCAGAGCTGTAGACGAATACGACGTTCATATGGATCCGAAGAACAGGGAAGTTATAGCCCAGATGATAGTTTCCTCAATTGCTGGCTCTGACTCTCAGTATTTGGTAATAACGCCAAGTCAGATCACATTTGCCCAGAAAGATGTCAACATAATCACAGTTCAAAACATCGAGGGGACCTCAGTCGTAAAAGAAATCCGTTAGAAAATTAGCGAGATTGGTTCTTCTTCTTTTTCCTCAGCCTCTTCACATAGAGGTATGCAGCTAAACCAGCACGCGTACCGTCACCTATACAAGAAGCTATGTGGAAGCCCCCACCGCATGTGCAGTCTCCAGCAGCGAAAACTCCATCGACGCTTGTTTGTTGTCGGCTGTCAACGAGGATGCCGCCTTGCCTATGAGTTTTCACTCCAACTTTCTCAACATTTAACGCTGTGGGATCAACACCCAGAGCAACAAAGATTCCATCAGCTTCGATAAAGCTTGTCTCGCCAGTTTCTATTCTACCCACTCTTACGTTGTTAGTAACCTCTCCACGCTCAATAGCTTCAACCCGGTAGCCTCTCATAATTCGCACTCTTCTTCTTTTGAGTTCTTTGAAAACAGATTTCCCGACCTCAAGAGTGCCAGAGCCTGGAACTAATGTTACACGGCGAGCTATTCGAGACATTGTCAACGCCTCTTGTGCCGCCACATCTTGCGAACCGACAACAATCACGCTGCATTCTTCAAAGAACCGGCCATCACAGAGAGCACAGTATGAAGTGCCTCTGGCAAGCCAGGTCTCGCCAGGCACGTTAAGGAATTTCCATCGTGCTCCTGTGGCAAGGATTAAGGCAGTGCATGCGTAGTCTCTTTTAATGGTTTTGACAGTTCTTCTCTCATTTAAGTCGAGGTCGATTACCTTCTCTCCAGTATGAATTTCGACTTTCAATCTTTTGGCTTGCTCAAGCATCCTCTCGACAAGTTCTGCTCCAGTTACTCCCTCTGGCCAAAAGTCACGTCTTGGATAGCTCCAAAGCTGTGGAGGGCTTTCAGCTTCTAAAACCAGAGTTTTGAGACGCATCAAACGTGTGAAAAGTGAGGCAGAGAGACCTGCAAAACCTGCCCCAATGACAATAACATCATACTTCATTGAATCGCCTTAATCTGATCACTCTCAAGAGGCTTCGATTCTGGTTTTAGCTTTTCGCGCGATTCTAGGGAGATTTTAGCATTCTATTCCTTTTCTGGGTGGAATTCCCTGAGTGTAGGGATGTTTTACCTCTTTCATCTCTGTTACTAAGTCGGCTATTTCGATGATTTGTGCGGGTGCGCTGCGCCCAGTTAGAACTAGTTCGACATGCTTCGGCTTGCTCTTGATCAGTTTCAGAACCTCATCTACGCTTATCATTTTGAGATGCAGCGCTACATTGATCTCGTCGAGCACTATCATATCATATTCACCACTTTGCACAACCTTAGTGGCAAGCTCAAAGCCTTCCCGTGCCAGCTTAACATCTTCTTTAGGCGGTTTCGATTCTGTGATGAATCTGCCTCGTCCGAAGGCAGTTAGCTTCAGGTTGGGAATGTTCTTGACGCTGTGGAGTTCACCATAGTCGAAGCCGCCCTTAATGAATTGGATAATGTAGACTTTTAGTCCTCGTCCAACAGCGCGTAATGCCGCGCCAAATGCAGCAGATGTCTTGCCTTTGCCGTTTCCAGTGTAGACTTGAACCAAGCCTTTTTCAAGTTTATGTTCAGGCATATTTGAGCGTGCCTCAGTTTTTCATGATGTTTTTGTTTTCCCTTTCAGAAGGTTTTCAGCAGCCGTGTACGGATCGATTTCACGAGCCAGTATCCTATCGGTTGCTCTTACCCATTCGCCTTTTTCTCGGAGGTCTTGTATGATACTCTGGGTGATTTTCTGCTTCAAAGCTTCAATCAATTCTATTTCGGCTTTGGCTCTGCGCTGTACGTCCAAGGCGCCTTTTTTCAGGTATGCTCGATGTCTCTCGATGCTTTCTACGAATTCTCCGATTCCTTCGCCTGTCAAGGCTGATGTCTTGAGCACTAACGGTCTCCAGTCTCTTTCTTCTGTGTTCAGTTCCAATGCGGCTTCTATGTCGCTTACGGCTTTGTTGGCATTTTCTCTGTCTCCCTTGTTTACAACGAATATGTCACCTATCTCCATCTGCCCTGCCTTAATTGCCTGAATGTCGTCACCCAAGCCTGGAGCCAAAATAACAACAACTGTCTGCGCCACTTTCACGACTTCAACCTCAGATTGCCCAGCGCCTACCGTCTCAACTATGACTACGTCTTTGCCAGCTGCGTCTAGAACGTGAGCAGCGTCTTTGGTCGCTCTTGCCAATCCTCCTGGATGATTGCGGGTTGCCATGCTTCTTATGTAGACGCCGTCGTCGGTGCTGAGGTCTTGCATGCGAACTCTGTCTCCGAGAAAAGCGCCGCCTGTGAATGGGCTGGTCGGATCAACGGCGATTATGCCAACGGTTTTCTTTCTGTTGCGCAATTCTTTTGCTAGCTTCTCGACGAGTGTGCTTTTTCCAGCTCCGGGCGGTCCAGTTATGCCGATTATGTGAGCTTTGCCTGTTTTAGGGTATATGAGTGAGATGATTTTTTGCGCTTCAGGTTCGTTGTTTTCTATTTTGCTGATGGTTTTGGCTATGGCTCGTTTTTCTCCACGGAACACGCCTTGGACAAGCCTTTGAACCTCAGTTACCTCAGTCAAGAAAACCTGCACCAATAACTCGCTTGCAGCTACTTTAACACGTTGTTTTTCACGTATTCAACCAGAGTTGAGGTTGGTGTTCCAGGTCCAAACACTTCTTTTATGCCTGCTTTCTTCAACGCTGGAACGTCTTCTTCAGGTATTATGCCGCCTGCGAACACCATCACATCTGTCATTCCTTTCTTCTTGAGCAGTTGCATAATTCTCGGGAATAGTGTACTGTGCGCTCCGCTTAGGATGCTTAATCCAACAACGTCAACATCTTCTTGCAGCGCTGTCTCCACGATTTGCTCAGGCGTCTGCCTTAGTCCCGTGTAGATGACTTCCATTCCAGCGTCTCTTAGGGCTCTAGCAACTATTTTTGCGCCTCTATCGTGGCTGTCCAACCCAGGCTTGGCGATTAAGACGCGAATTTTCTTCTCTTTTGTGCTCATTCTTTTGTTCTCTCCTTTAGACAACTATCAATTCACGGTATTCCCCATAGACTGAACGCAACACTTCGGTTATTTCCCCTAATGTGGCATAAGCTTTTAATGCTTCGATTATGCTGGGCATCAGATTCTTGTTCTTGCCGGCTTCACCGAACAGCTTATCAAGTGATTGTTTGACTTTTTGTCGGTTGCGGCCTTGTCGCACCCGTTCCAGCCTTGCCAACTGCTCTCTCTCCACATGAGGCGGAATGCGCAGTAAGTCCATCGGTATCCAGTCTTTTTCAACAGTGTAGTCGTTCAAGCCTACAACTATGCGTTCGTGTCGTTCAACTTCTTTCTGGTGTTTGTAGGCGCTGTCAGCGATTTCCCTTTGGAAGAATCCTTTCTCTATGCCTGCTGTTACGCCGCCCATCGAGTCGATTTTGTCGATGTAGCTCATGGCGCATTCCTCAATCTCGTTCGTCAATGCCTCGACATAGTAGGAGCCGCCTAATGGGTCAATGGTATCGGTTACACCGCTTTCGTGAGCGATAAGTTGTTGTGTGCGCAGAGCAACGGTAACCGCCTCTTCTGTTGGCAAGCACAATGCTTCATCAAACGAGTTAGTGTGCA
>CAYLSJ010000033.1:0-10257 GCA_964386655.1 uncultured Candidatus Bathyarchaeia archaeon
TTCACCTCTAAACGTTTACCTGCACATCTGCCACTATAACATTGAAGACAACAGACCCAGGAACTGTAAGGGTAATGGGCACTTGACTTTGTCCGCTTCCGATCTGAACCTTGACCACGCTAGTTTGGTTTGTAACACTTGGAAACCAATGAGAAGCTGTTCGTACGCTCAGAGCTCTAGCTTGAAGGTCAAAATCATGGACGTAAGACCAGGGCTTCGAAACCAGCATTGGCAATTTGATGACCCATATGTCCACGTAGTTTATGTTCGCCCCCACTCCTGTTACATTGATCACTGAGGTTCTCATGGCGCGAACACGGTAATCGAGACTTATGCTAACCACGCCTGGGTCTTGTCTAATGACTGCTCTACCGTAGCTGCTACCGCTTCCCGTTATGACTGAGCTGCTGTTGCCTAGAATCCATGATTCATAGTTAGCATCAAATGTGACGTAGCTTGTGCTAAGGCAATACTTGATTACGCCTGTCTTGCCCGGGTACGTCGTGTTTGAAAGAGGCTTAAATTGACCGTTGACAATCGCACTTATAGTAATGTTATTAGCGTTTGGAATCAACTGCAAATAACCATACTGCACACTGAACCTTGTTGACCGAGTTGCTCCAGCGCTTTTCCATGCTACTGTTTCCAACGCATCATTGAAAGCCAAGATTGATTTCTTAGCTACTTCCCATTCGGACTGTCCTCTCTGACGCTCCAAGACTTGATATGCATAAACAAAAGCGGCTAACACCAAAGCTACAGTTACAGCAGTCATGATCATGGCTGAGATAGTGTATGAAGCCGCTTTGTTGTTCCTGAAAAAAGGGATGGTTCTTAGCCTTCTCACAAGGTCACCAACTTAGGCACGAAGACCGATGCCAGCAATGTGATTATTACTAGCATTGCTGAGTGTTTGAAGCCAGCTGCAATGGATTCTTCGCTGATTTTTCCTGCGACTAAGCCAATCATGAAAACATGAATCATCACCGACACGCTGAAGATAGTTGAAATGCTTGATATGTCGATTCGTGACCCGCCAACGCCTTCAGTTGCCATGCTTGCGGTCTTGCCCACGAATATGAGTGTCAAGAGAGTAGTTGCCATCAGCATGATAGCAGCGAAGTATGGGATCAAGATGAATGGACGAGAGTTCATCTTCTTCTCTCTCTCGACCTCCTGAGTCATGTTGTTGAATCTTGTAAGCGACTCTATCATCTCAATGGTTCCACCGCCGACGTCGATTCCTTCAACAAGCAAGAAAATTACGAGTTGAGACAGCCAGCTCTTGGTTCGTCTGATGAAATCAGTGAACACTTGCCTCAGGGGAATGCCCCATGAAAGCTGAGATGAAATCCTCTCCAAGTCTTTGGTGAACTCCCCGTAATTTCTCTTCGAAAGATTCTCAATGCATCTCTCAGGAGCCATGCCAGTTTTTCTAATCTCAGTAAGATCTCTAAGGAAGCTAGCTATTCCTTTCTCGACTTCGGACTTCTTCTTAGCTAATCGCGCATGAACAATTGCAGCAGGCATCGTGGCAATGAACAATGAGACTGCTAGCGCAGTGGGCAAATCAACAACATTCTTGACAATGTCGAGAGCTGGAACCTGAATCATTCCTCCGAACCCTGTAAGCAGCAGGAATAGAACTGCGGCAACTGCCGTTGACATGGCAGCGATTTTGTATGGTCTATATTCAGTCACAGGGCTTTTGGGCTGCATGTCATGCGCTAGGTAAATGAACACGACAGAAAGCATGGGAGCGAACACGTAAGTGTACAGAATCATGCTGGAATACATCGATACGCCCGTGCTGTAGATGGCGTCAACGCTGAACAGGATGTAGAAGCAAAGCGACATCAACACCATTACGATGACGAAGGACTCCAGCAACGTGCCTAAACGTTCTGCCGCAGCCTTGATTCTCAGAGACCTTTGCTTGAAGATGTCGTGAGTCTTGGTTTCTAGAAAGTGGCTTATGTCTCCACCAGTGATAACCGTCGAAGCATAACCTGCCATGAAATCTCTGTAAACGTCTAATGGATGATTTTTCGAGGAATCTTCGAGAGCTGAGAGAGGATCAATGCCAAAGATTTCAACATCACGCATAATTTCCCTGGCTTCTCGCCTCATCGCAGGCATCAGGTCAACCTTGCACAGTCGCTTAATGCTCATGTAAGGCGATATACCGCCCGTTGCCATAACAGTGATGTAAGCTGCCGCGAAAGGCATCTCTCTTTCCAGCGAACTCGCCCTTTCACCAGCCTTCGCTGAAGGTGCAATCATGAAGACTATCATGATGAATGCAGGCATAGGTACTAAGAAGACCAGAAAGACCAGTTTGTAGAGATACAGAAGGATTAATGCTATTATACTTACAGGTATGGTTAGAACTGCTGCTAGAAACATCAAGGTGACATAGGTTTCGGGGTAGATTTTCATTCCTGCTTTTTTGAGGTTGCCTTTGAACTCGAAGATGTTGCTCAAGAATTTGGGGGCTAGGCCACCAAAGATACGATACGCCCAGCCTTCTAGATTACTGACTAGTGGCAAAAGCTTCCACCCTCTTTTGATAAAACTCGTCTGGTCTGGCATAGTATTCAGCGATTATGGAGGCCACATCACGGTAGCTTCGTATCTTGTGAGCCCGCATCCATTTCAACACGTTTTCACGTTTCACCAACTCATCAATGATTTCCTGTTCTGTTTTGCCATTCTTCTTTGCGATTATGGGAACCAGAACGCCTTTGTCAATGGTAGAAGCAAACTGGTCAATGGCAGGGTTCCAGTTGAAAGCCTTCTTATACTTCTCATAATCTGCTATCTCCTCAACCGCAGTAAGACGTCGATAGGCTTTCATCTCCCCTCCTTTAGGCAAGTGCACACGCTGAATAACCGCGATAACGTTCATCAACGGAATGTAAGCCGGCGCAATATCCATAGGCCTCTGAGTCAACCTCTTAACAGCTGAACCCACACTCTCAGCGTGCATAGTACACATGCCACCGTGGCCTGTGGCCAAAGCCTGGAACAACACATAAGCTTCGTTGCCTCGAACCTCTCCTACGATGAGGTAATCTGGACGATGCCTCATGGCTGCCTTGACCAAGTCGAACAGAGAGACTTCACCGCTATGGTTTTCTCCTAAGCCATAGCTTTGACGAGCTATGAATGCAACCCAGTTCTCATGTGACAGGTTGAGTTCAGCCGTTTCCTCGATTGTTAGAAGCTTGCTACCTGGACGGATAAGACAAGCCAAAGCGTTCAAGGCAGTGGTCTTACCAGCACCTGTTCCACCGAGCACCATGATGGATGCCCTGTTTTCGAGGCACAACCAGAAATAGGCTGCAACCTCTTCTGTAAGGGTGCCCAGGTTGATCAAGTCGATAATTGAGTATGGATCTTCACGGAACTTCCTAATCGTGAATGTTGTGCCGAAGGGTGTGACTTCGCGTCTATAGCAGACTGCGAGCCTGTGTTTGCCTGGCAGCGAAGCATCAACGATTGGAAAAGCGGAACTTACGTGTTTACCAGACATGTGAACTAGTTTGACTATGAGGTTGTCTAGCTCTTCATCGTCTTTGAAGAACATGTTTGTTTCAAGGTTTTCGTACTTTCTATGCCAGATGTAGACTGGTTTTGTTACACCGTCGCAGGAGATATCCTCTATGTTGGGATCACGCATAAGTGCATCAATGTGACTGAAGCCAACCAAGTCTCGTTCAGCATGATAAATTATTTTGGACCAAGATACATCTGGAAGCCAACCTAGACTGATACGGTATTTGTCCACGATCTTCTTGGCTTCATTGTCAAAGAATTCTCTTGGATTCTTTATTTCCTCCCGCGGAGACTTGATCTCAGCGAGCAGTACTTCGAGTATTTTGTTGTAGATTTCTCGTTCAAAGGTGTCTAATTGCAGCTCGTCTAGAATGTACTTGTACTCGCCTGTTGCAGGATTCTGCACAATGACGGCGTGGGCAAATGGTTCATAGAGGCTGGTTCTTTCAACAACATTGTATCCACGTGGAATGGATAATGGTGGAGCTGGAGGAATGGTGTCGACTTTAGGCTTTTTTCCTAGACCTATCTTTATCCCTGACAGCTTAATGTGTACCATTGTAGTTCTCCTATACATGTAGTAGATGGGGTTTCTCTTAAATCTTGCGTCTTACTACAACATACTCAAAAAGCACGTATCATCAAAGCTCAGAGCATGCGTAAACGCTCGAACCAGTCAATTCATCTGTCAAACTATCCAGTTTCCCGAGATAGTCGTTCAGAAACACTACTTCCACCTATTACGGGCGGTCTAGAAACCGATTATGCAAACTGATTTGCTCTAAGAATCGGCGAGACACTGTTTGACTTTCGGTATTAAGAAAGCTCTTTATATCTTCTGGGGAGTCAATGTCCAATAAGACTCTTGAGGAAGTGTAGAGTTTTAAGACCACACTCTTTGCGGAAGCCTCCCCAACATGTTTCATAAAGCTATGCGGACCGAAACAGATGGGTATTAGGTTTGGTGGCTTTTGTAGAAGGGCGTTCGTTCCTCCATTCTGAGAGGAAGATATAACCGCAGTAGGTTCTTCAGAACTCAGCTTAATTATTTGATTTATGTCTTCTGAAGTTATAAGTGGAACATCGGCTGGAAGAACCAAAACCGACTTTGCATCGTTGTGGATGCACCATTCCATGGCTTGCTCAATAGCCTGATTTAGTCCTGGCTGATTCTCTGAAAGATATTCGACCTTAAATTTTTTTGCCAGTGTTTGAACAGTTGAATCAGAACTTATCACACAAATCCGGTCAGCCATGGAGGATTTCAGCGCCGTCAAAACGTCTTCAAGCATGGTCAATGTGAGGGTTCTGCGTTCCTCTGGACTCAAAACGGCTGATAGTCTTGTCTTAGATTTTAGAAGAGATTTCACTGGAACCACTGCAAAAACTGACATCGACAACACTTCAGGCTTTCAGAGCAGACTCAAAACTACCTTGGCTAATTGAACCTTATCCTGCAAGCTCTTCATGATAGTATTTGTTACGATTACGGTTTGCCCCAATGTCTCAATCCGGGTTTTTTGAGCTTTATCCACAATATCAATGACAAAAGCGTCTAGAAAATCTTTGTACAGCGCTGCGACGCTATATGCTGACACTTCTAGTCCCAGCCCTTGCATAAGCTTGTCAGCTGGTCCCTTGATAGGTGCGCCTCCAACGATGGGGCTAATAGCGATAACCCTTGCTCTTGTTTCCTTGAGGGCATTTCTGATGCCCTTTACAGAGAGAATTGTGCCTATGCTTACGATAGGGTTGCTGGGGCAAAGAATAATAGCATTAGAATTCAGAATCGTATCAATGACACGGGGAGCGGGTTTAGCCTCTTCAGCACCTTTAAACTTGATCTTCATCACTTTATCTTGAGCGCCTCTCTTGACGAGATACTCTTGGAAATGCATTGGTCCTTTGTCCGTAATGACTGTCGTTTCAAAGCCCTCATTGGTCATGGGAAACATTTCAATCCTCGGTCCTAGCGATTGGCAAAGTCTTTTCGTGACCTCGGAAAGTTTCAGCCCGCTTTTCAAGAGGAAGGTTCTTTGAATATGAGTGGCTAGGTCTCTGTCACCAAGCTTGAACCATGTTTCTTCACCATACTTTTGAAGCGCTTCTAAGCAATGAAATGTGTCTCCTTTTAGGCCCCAGCCTTTTTCCTCATCGACGACTCCAGCCAGCGTGTACATGACGATGTCCAGGTCAGGAGAAATGTGTAAACCAAAGAGCTCAATATCGTCACCCGTGTTGACAATTACCTTCAACTCCTGCTCTGGAACAAGCCTGACTAACCCTTGAAGGAATTTTGCAGCTCCGACCCCTCCTGCGAGTGCAGTTATCATTTTTCCACAACTCAAAGGACACGCATTAGCTTCTCAAAATAGGACATCCTCAGACAAATTATGCTTTATCCAATTAACACTTGACGCTGTGTTCAAACTGACGAGATAAGGTGGTTGAAACGACTGTTTCATTGAAGAGAAACGCGTCTAATCGATAATTATTGCTAAAGAGCAAAAATGAGTGGGAAAGTGTCAGAAGATTTCTTTTTCGCCGAGTTTGCGCAGGGCTTTGCCCTTCAGTCTCACAGTTGGAATCACGGTTTTTTCAGGTTCTGTTTCCACGGTCTTTCGCTTCACGCTTTCGCCGCATACACCTTGAGGCAGAAGCCTTCGCTTGACGCAGGTAGCGAAGTTGCAGCTGGCAACATCACAGTTGTCTTCTGTCCATCTGCACCAACCTGAGTTGCCGCGATACATCATAGCGTTTTTGCTGCATCTGAACAAGTTGCACCTTGGAGAACAGTATTGAACTCCAGCCAAAAGCAACACAACCTGTCTCGAAAATAAACTCATACCTTGAAGTGGTGTTTCTTACCGTTTCTCGACAATTATGGCTAGGGCTAAGTGGATTATAAAGTTTTCTTGACAATCACCGTCTAGCTTTTCTTCGGAAGATCGGCGAGATACGTTTGCGGGCGACAGCTAGGACGGCGATAACCAAAACTACTACGAAGAAACACACCAGAGCAAAAGTGCCGGCTGCAATCGGATAGCCCAGTAATGCAACATACTCGCCAGCTCTAAAAGTCACTTCGTTTGAGTCAGAGCTCAAGAACTGCGTTTGAACACCTGCAAGCTTGCCAGCAACATATACCCACAATCGAGACTCCCCGCCCACTATAGAGAGAAACGTTGTTGAGCCACTGCTACTGGTGAATTGAGGAGGGTAGACGAGCACGTAACTCTCACCGACTTTACGTTCAATCTTAACCTCAGCGTTCGCTACAGGCTGACCAAAATAGTCGAGAACAAAGACTGTCACATCAACATCCAGCGTTCTAAGGTTAAATGTGAATGCCAACGGCTCATCGAGATCCACAACTGTCTCACTAAGAAAATCTCCATCCTTGAAGGCTCTGAGAATGTACCTTCCAAACGGCAAGAAGAAGGAAGCATCTCCACTTAAATCAGTCTCAGCAGAATTAAGCGGCGCTGTCACGCCCGAAGTCCATTCGAAGACCCTAAGGTCAACTCCAGCCGCACCGCTGTCTTTGGCATCCAAAGCGTGAACACCTAATGTGTAAGTTGGCAGAGTCAGGTTTAGATTAACCAAAGCCGACGCAGGCTGAGCTCCGATAATCAGCGTGGTTGTATTGAACAGCATGCCATAGCGTTGAGCTTCAACTCTATACGTAGTGTTAGTGAAGAGATTCCTTATCGCGGCCATTCCTGTTGTGTTTGTTTTGGCAGTTGACATTCCAGTGGCAACTGTGCTGTCGCGTGTGGTGTAATTGTACTTCAATGCAATGTCAACAAGTGGAACTCCATCGCCTTCCTCAGTCTTCACAGTAGCTGCAAAGTTGAACAATCGAAGCGAGAGGGGCAATTCCATGTCAGCTGTTATCGTCAGGTTTGAAAGCGAGCCTACCTCGACGTTGTTGACAAAAGCCTTGAAAGTGTAGTTTCCACTGTCAAGATTGAATCTTATCCACCCAGTTGAGTTGGTGCTTCCTTTGGTCAAAACAGAAGCTGGAGCAGACGCGTTGTATGATTCGATTAATGCGCCTTCAAAAGCCTCATCAGCCAGATTCTTAGCCTGAACAAGGCAGACGAAGCCTGTGACTTCAAAGTCTTGAGCATCGCTTGGCGTCTTTGCAGTGCCACTCGCGGTTGTGTTTGCTAGCGTAATGCGGTATGTTCCACGGGTAGCATTTACTGGGACCTTCCAAGACAGCGTGACCAAGCCTGCAGTGCTGGCTGTGAGGTTCTTAGGAAAACCTGTGACAGATGCTTCTCCAGTCCGTATATCCGCTTTCACTGCTTCTGAGGACTTGTAGCCTGCAGCTTGAACTAGAACGTCCTCGTTTCTCCGATACACGTTTTTGTCGGTCAAACCGACGAAAAACTCTGCCACATCAACTGTAACATTAGAGGACACGAAATATGTTCCAGTGAGGTTCGTGTGTGCTCCGCCAAAGTCTGTTGGATAGACTCTGGTTCCATCGCCTGAACCCGTTTTAGTCGTGTTTGACAGCGGTGATATTGTTGAATGAGTTTGGTTCGCAGGGTTCTTCACAGTGATGTTTGCAGTGTATATCGTGTTGGGAAGACCTCCGGTAACATTAATCTTTACGTTTGTTCTGTTGCTCTCCTGAAGCTGCTTAGGCGGCAGAGGAGTTTCCACACTCAGAACAAACTTTGTAAGCAGAGTGAAAACGGTTGAAGTCGCACTGCCAGCGCTGTTATCAATTAGCTCTACAGTAATGTCGCGACCTGAAGCCGAGGCGTTTGTCGCTGGGACAACAAAAGATGCTGCAACATCGTTGCCAACGGCGTTGCCAGAAGTTACATTTATCGTTTGATCCCACCTAACCGTGAAGGTTCCATCTACTGTATCTATAGTTCCAGTAACTGCTACAGTATCCCCAACATAGCCACTGGTTGGAACGAGCGAAATCGTCGGCTGTGCCACCACTTCTGGCATAGAAACCAGCCAAAGCGTAGAGAACATACTCACCGCTACCAGAAACATTGCCAAGGTTTTCATTGCTTCTCTGTTCATGCCAATTCTCCCAAATGCTATTCACACTAGACAGAGGACATTACAAGCCCAAAGTTGTGAATCACCTTTCCACAGTGCATATTTTAAACTTTACCATTTAACACGACGCTCAAATGCTAAAACCTTAGTACAACGTCCCACATATCACGCAACAGAGAATCCCGCTCCTATGTAGTAGAGAAGGTGGAGCCAATCAGCGACAGTTACATAATAGTTGTGGGCACAAGACCAGAAATTATCAAAATGGCACCTCTTATCCGCGCAATGCAAGAAAAATCCATCCCATACGTGTTTGTTCACTGCGGACAACACTATGACTACAACATGTCCCAACAATTCATTGAGGAGCTGGAGCTTCCCAAACCAGACTACGGCTTCAAGGTCAAGGCCTACTCACCAGGCTTACAAACGGGAAGAATCCTCACACTGATCGAACGTGTTGTCAAGGAAACAAAACCACGAGTAGTCTTGGTGGAGGGCGACACCAACGGCGTACTAGCCTCTGCCCTGGCAGCAATAAAGCTCAACGTAGCGGTCGGTCACGTGGAAGCAGGACTCAGAAGCTTCGACCTGCGCATGCCTGAAGAACACAACCGCCGCCTAGTTGATCACATATCAAAATACTTGTTTGCACCAACAGAAACGGCTAAGAGGAATCTTGAGAAGGAAGCCGTTTGGGGCAACATCTACGTCACTGGTAACACCGTTATCGACGCGGTGATACAACATATGCCTTTGGCCGAAAGAAGGTCAAGTATCATGACTACGATTCGGTTCAAGCGATTTGCTCTGGCTACTGCGCATCGAGCAGAAAACGTTGACGACCCAGCTGTACTCAGAAACTTTTTTGAAGCTTTCGCCCAAGCGCCTATCCCTGTAGTGTATCCTATTCACCCCAGAGCCAGAAAGCGTCTGCGTCAACAGAAGATTTGGAGGAAGCTTTCCAACTCGGAGAACATTCAGCTCCTTCAGCCGCTAGGCTACTTCGATTTTCTGGTGCTCATGAAAAAATGTGAAATAATCATCACCGACTCTGGCGGAATTCAGGAAGAGGTAACCGCACCACCTATACGAAAGCCAGTCTTGGTGATCAGGTTATCCACAGAGCGACCAGAAGCAGTCAAAGCAGGCTTTGCCAAGGTTGTGGGTGTGAAGAAATATAACATTCTAAAAGCTATGGAGCAAACCCTAGCCACAGAGTTTACGCCGCCAAGAACTTCACCCTACGGAGATGGAACAGCCGCAGAAAAGATACTTGACATTCTAATACGCGAAGCAATTTCGTAGTTCTCCCTGATCTTCAGCGTCTTTCCTCAGTGTACCACTCGACCAGTTTGGCTAAACCTTCTTTGAGAGAGAATTTGGGCGTGTATCCAAGGATTTTCTTGGCTTTTTCAATGCTAGCGTAGCTGTGCATTATGTCTCCACGCCTAGTGGGTCTATAGATGGGTTTCAGATGTTCTTTGTTCATGACTTCTTGGAGATTCGATACAAGAGTGTTGATTGTTGTCGCCTGGTTAGTTGCAACGTTGAACACCTCACCGCTTGCTTCTTTTTTTGTTAGAGCGAGCATGTTAGCGCTGACCACGTCTTCAACATACACAAAGTCTCGGGTTTGCTTACCGTCTCCGAAAATGATTGGAG
>CAYLSJ010000034.1:0-6294 GCA_964386655.1 uncultured Candidatus Bathyarchaeia archaeon
GAAGCTGAAGAGAAGAAGGAAGAGGAAAAACCAGAAGGCGAAGAGAAGGCGGCAGAGAAAAAGAAGTAATGACAATCGAAATCCGCCTTTTCCAACTTCTTTCATTATCTGCCTTTTCTGTAGCGGTGATTTCGAATTGGATAACGTCAAAGGCTTAGTCCTATGTGGCGGACCAGGCACTCGACTGCGTCCTATCACCTATTATTTTACGAAAGCCTTGATTCCAATTGGCTTAAAGCAGAAACCATTACTCGAGTATGTTGTCCGTCTCCTCAAATTCCACGGCGTCACAGATCTAGCCTTTCTAGTAGACTACAAAGCGGAACAGATCGTGAACTACTTTGACGGAGGCTCACGGTTTGGAGTCAAAATCTCCTATGTGAAAGACACACCCGAGCGTAAGGGTACAGCTGGATCGGTGCTGAACGCCTGCAAAGAGGGATTCTCAAGCACAGAGGACACGTTGCTTGTCTATTATGGAGACATTGTAACCACCATGAATCTGAAGAAGCTGCTGGATTTTCACAGACGCAAGCGTGCTGTAGCCACGGTTGCTTTGGCTTCAGGCTTCACTGTGAGGGTAGGCATGGCTGACATTGACAAGGAATGCAAATTGCTAGGGTTTGAAGAAAAGCCCAAGCTGGAGAAGCCGGTGAGCATCGGAATCATGGTTCTCGAAGGCGAGACACTCAAGGATATTGAAGGATTGTTTCCGAAGAAGCGTGGAGTCGACCTCATGAGAGACGTAGTGCCCCATCTCGTCCAAAGCGGCAAACCTGTCTACGGCTATTTGTCAGATGCATTTTGGTATGATGTGGGCAGCACCGAGGCTTACGAGAAACTAGACCACCAATTTATCGAGAAGTCACTAGCCTTTCTCTTCAAACAATGATGTCTGACTCGCTTTTTCGTGTTTAAAGGTTAATAGCTAAAAATCTCACTTGTGTTGTGGAAGCCAAGTTATGCCCACAGCCAGTCTAGATTTGCCCTTCGCAGTTCCAGCAAAAGAGAGAGGCAAAGCCTTCACGCCAAGTATGGAAACAACTTCGATACTTCTTTTAGCCGAGGCAAAAAGGCGAAGGCGAGGGCTTCTCGGAACTAAGACTGCCAAGATATCCTTCCTATCTAAGCTTCACTATCCCCTCTGGGCTGTGCCGTGGGAGCCACAATCCCTGATCACAGACGGCTTAGCTACGTCCCAGTCGATAATCGTTGTGCAGCGGCTACCCGACGTCATCACTTTCGTCGAGGACATTGAACGCGGGGCATCAGTTCGAGAACTGTTCCGCAGCGCAATTGAGAAACACATGAGAACCTTTAACGATTTTACTGAGAGAGTTAACGTGCAAGCAGATGCGTTGATAGCAGACAAGGACTTGCTGTTGGCTCTCTCTGAATATGTGCAGGAAGCTTCAGCGGCAAAGGTGGATAATTCGCCAATAGTTTTGGCGCCACCCAAGCTTGATGTGACTGCAGCTGTTGAAACTACTAAACAGATGCAGAGCCTTCACAAGCAGATGCAGTCTGAGATAGCAAGTCTAGAATATGCAAGGACTCTTCTAGAAGAGACGACAAAGCTACATGAACAAATGATTTCCAAAGAAGTCAACTCAGTACGTGAAGTTTACGATGCTCAAATCGCTGAATTAAGACCAGCTGTCGAGAAGAAAATAGATCAGCTGCTCAAAGAGCGAGAAGCTCGGACAGCTAGGATGAAAGGAATCGCAGAAAATGCGCTGAAGACCAAAGAAAGAGAAAGGGAAAAGCGCGAACGTGAACTGCAGAGGCTAGAGCTAGCCAAAGCTGATCTCGTCAGGAGGCGTGAAGCTCGCAGACGACGGCATAACAAAATTGGCGAGGCGAACTGGGAACATCGAATACGAGCCAATGAAAAACGAGTTGACGAAGTGAAGGCTAGAATTCGTGCTGTGGCCGAGTTCATTGACAAAACTCGGAGGCAAAACGAAGCTGACACTGAAAAAATGGTGCAGGGCTACCAATGGCTGATCGATCAGGAAAGACAGAAAATAACCAGCCTCGAATCTCAACGCGATGAAAGTGTCGGAACCAAACAAAGAGAGGTTGAGGCGTTAAAACTCGCAGTCAATCAGATCTCGCGTCAGATTGAGGAACTTGTGTCCAGAAAAAAGGACGAGGCAGCAGAACTGAAGACACTGACCATCACGCGGCAGTTTGACGAAGCTACATTACTCTGCCTTCCTTTTTACCTCGTTTGCTATCAAACTGAAAACGCGCCTCAGTTTCACGTTTTCTCGCCAGTCAGAGTGACAGACTCAGAGGGTGTTGTCGAAGCTATTCGCAGAAAATTAGTGGGTCTTCGCAACGTCTCTAAACTCGCTTTATTTCTGCAGCCAAGGTCTAAAGCTCTAGGCGACATGCTTGACTTTGCTATAAAAGAGAAGATGACATTGGACAAGGCGTTCAGCCGAGACATCAGTGAGGCAGCGGTTGCAAGCAACATCCTAGTCAAAGACAACCTAAAGGAAACGCTGACGCAAGGGATTGCTGAACTGAAGGATGAAGGCTGGATAACACAGAAGGATGAAGCTATTGTGAAGGCGTATGTCTAGGAGCTGGCAGTTGAGATGACTGTTGAAGACAAGGCTATAGAGCGGAAAATCCTGCTAAAACGTTGCTTCTCGCGTCATCAGCTTTACGAAATAGGTCGAGAACTTTCGCTTCCATATTTTGAGCGCTTCGACAACGCTTGGAGCATTGACGAGGATCAAAGCGCCTTCGAGATAGCTTCGGCTGTAAATGATGCTGGGTTCAAACAGGTTTTTGAAAGCTACAAGCCTCGTGCATGGGTGGTATTCAGAGGCAAGCACTACACATTCGAAGACAGCGCTCTATTGTTCGAAGGATCTTGGAAAACAATTGAAAGCAACCTGCGCCAAGTTAGGAAAAAGCATGGGAAGAATGGACTAGCGATACTAAAAGCTCTTCTAGAGTCAGGCAGAGGCTGTGGATTGAAAGACTTAACTGCCCGTTTGAAGCCCACCGTTGACGCACAGCCCGTAATGAACGAGCTTGAAAGACTGAAGATTATCACTGTTTCATACCAAGGCAACGGATACAAAGAATGGAAGATCCCTGAGGAACTCTCTCCTCTAATTCAGATAGAGCTAGGCGTGGCTCCCCGTGAACCGACACCAACCACAATCACCGTGACAGCTCCTTCCGAGGTCTCAGCTGACCAAGGTGAAGTTGACTATGTATCATTAGAGAGACAAGAAATCGAAAAAATGGACGCCGAGCTAAACAGGCATTTGAGTAATGTTCTGAAGACTCGCCTTGACTCTGCAACGCGTTTTGGCAAGACATTCTCAGTTGCAGCCTTGGCTGACTATCTGCTGAAGCTTTTCGGTCCAGTTCTATACTTTGACAGCCTGCTTAGCATCACACAGCAATATGGCTTGGCAGATGTAGACATTGTTCATGAACATGGAAGAACTGGCATGCGCACGGGCTGGAACCTCTCTTTGTTCGGTGAGCCTGGCACAGGTAAGAGCTTCTCCACCCGTGACATGATTCTGGGCAGGCTCGATGCCAAGGTTTTTCCACACGGTGTTCCTGGTCGCAACCGTTATGCAGGTGGCATTACGCCTGCCCGTTTCATCAGGATTGGTCAGGCTTACGTGGGTCGAATCTTCAATTTCATTGTCCCTGAGTTTAACGACTGGTTCAAGTACAAGGGCATGGTGGAACCCTTGAAGTTGGCGATGGAACGCGGCGAAATCAAATATGAACTGCACCGTGAAGCCATTGGACCATACAAGTTCAACAATTTCTTCAGCGTCAACTACAACGTAGCGACTTTTGGCAGAGGCTACGAAGTAACAGTGCAGGACCCAAACTTCAACGCCATCGAAGACCGCATGCTATGCAGGCTTCATAGATTGACCAAGCAGCGGTTTGTCGAAATAGCGGAGAGCCAAATGCGGCTTGCCTTTGGCGAAATCGACATCGAAAAGGGCGCTAAGCAGATTCGCGATCACCTCACGCTTGTCTATGCTATCGAGACTCAGCATCCCCTTGTAGCGTCAAGGTTCACTTCTAAGCCTGTCTTGATTACGCCACAGGCTTATGAGATGATTGAAAAGGCTCGCAACGCGATTTTGGAGCAGATTCCGAGAGAATATGTGACCTTCTCGGCTCGTTTGGAAGACAGAGCCATGCGGTTTGCGTGTGCAGCGTCGCTGCTCAACTACTTCCAGTCCGCCTCAGACTATATTCAAGTCAGTGAAGATGCGTTGAAATATGCGGTTCAACTGTATGTAGAAGAGGCGTCAGTACGTTCTCGACAAGAGTTCAAGCCTGAAGAGGTTCTGGCAAAGATCTTCTAGATACGCATTTCACCAGGGTTGGCTTGCAGACTTTAGCAGTTATGGTCTCTTGAATACATGTTTCACCGTTGCTTCGTATTCAATGTGCTTAGTCCGGAGCTTCTCCCCGCAGATGGGACACGTCCACGTTTGACCCGTGTCAATTTCCTTCTTCCTCTCTTTAGGTTTCGGTTTCTCTCGTTGCATTTCCTCAAGCTTCTGCTCTGGCGCGATTTCTGACAGCGTCCAGCCTCGTTCAACCAGAAATAGGATTATCATGGCTTTTTCATCCTCAGCTCTACTCACTGTGACCCAGTGTTTGCCCGGCGCTGTCTTTCCTGTTGCTTCTTCGTAAGGTTTCACTTCGTAATTTTCTCGAATGATTGCTGGAACTTCATCTAAAGAATCGACGACTTTTCTTGATATTCTGTCGTTTTCATCAGCTCGAGACAGGGATATGATGTCGTAGAGCCAGCCTTCTCTTTGACTCGGCTGGAATATCATTGTGTTTCCCTCAAGCTGAGCGAAGCGCGTGCCTGCTGGGCATTTCACAGCTTTCACCATGACTTTTCCGAGTTCATTGTCTCGACACGTTTTAAACAGCCAATCACCGGTGAGAAAGTCTCGGATTCTGTAGAAACACACTTCGCCGTTTCGGAGTTGCCTTAGGCTCATGTCATACCATGCGTCGCTGGGTCGCTTTTCGATTCGTGTGATTTTGATCTGTTTCAAGTATTGCATTGTTGCTTCTTCCTTGCTCATGCTGCTCTCTCAATTATATCAGCGCAACACTCTTATTCTCTCTTTGCTTATTTTCATCTTTTAGAGGCGTCCTTTTTCCCATGTCTGAAACAAGAACACGGCTTCTCGGCGTCTTCTACATCGTCGAAGGCTTGCTGTTTCTCGCCTACTCGACATGGCGACTGTGGATACATCCTCTTGAGTTTTATCGAGCGCCGCCGCTTCTTGACGTCCTCGCAAGGATTTTCATGCTTTCAATGTTTGCGGCTGGGATTTTCTACATTTCCCGAGCGCCAAGCATCATAAGAGGGTTCTTCAAATCCAGAACCCCAGACATCATCGCTTCTGTCTTGTCCATTCCGCTGTGGCTTTTTCCCGCGTTATTGTCAATAGGTAACGCGAACACATACCTAACATCGCCTTATGTGCCAGCGGAATTGCGCACCACCGGTTTCTATTACGTTCAAGTTGCGTTATTCTTCGTTGTAATTGGCATCTTCAACATTCTGTCGCTTTACTTGTCCGTCTATCTCTCCAGAATTAGGCGAAACTCTAGCGGTTAGACATGCTTCTATTGCTCAAAATGGTTTCCAAGATAGTGAAGCAAACGGTCTAGCTGTCGTGTAGTATTGTTTGCGGCGTTGCCCCAAGGCTAAGTCGACAAATTCAGGCAACACAAAACTGACAAAATCAGTGGCAGGAGCGCCCCAACGGATGCCCATGCAAGAGGGATCCACGTAGACATACAGTTTCATGCTGTTCAGGCAGTATTCCGCCTCTTTCGGTCTTCCATACTTTGGCTTGTCGGAGATTTTGAACGGCCAGAGCTTGCACGCCATCGGTTTCATATGCTGCAGTGAGCACAGCCAATTGCCATAGGAGTTTTGCAAGAAGACGCATGTACCATCATTTTTGCGCCTGAGGTAAAGTCTGCTCAAGCCGGGTATTGTGTAGTCCACGCCGTAGGTTTTCACTATGTTCATCCATTCGGGGAACTCCAAAACTACATCGAAGCCTTTGCAGCAGACGCCGCAGGCGCTGCAGTTCCAAGATTCTACGTATCGCCACGGGATAGGCAACATAGCCGAAGTCAAAACTAGAATTGAAACTAATGATTCTTATAAGCCTAACTTAGCTCGACGCCTCTATTCACGTTTCTTCAAAATGTGTGTTCTGAGAATGTTTTCTAGCCTAGGCAGTACCCAGA
>CAYLSJ010000034.1:6394-10156 GCA_964386655.1 uncultured Candidatus Bathyarchaeia archaeon
ACCTTTTCAAACGATGCAGTAACATGAACAATGTTGCGAAGGAAGAAGACAAAAGGTAAACTCTTCCTCTTTATAGACTACACTTCTGTGCTTGTGGCGTTGGCTTGCACGTGGATGTCTCTGTAGTCCAAGATGCGGGCTGAGACTTCAACGCTTTCATCCAGAAAGGTGGCAACAAAAGACGCCTTATAAGTGCCATTTCCGTAATCTTGGAGTGTGTAGTTGTTGGTTTCGTCTGGAATCAACCAGTTGGTTGACGCCTTGTAGTAGACTGTGATTTGTCTTGCTAATGCAGGTTCCTTCTCATTCCATAAGCTTATTGTCACGTTCACTTGTCTTGTGTCTCCACTTAGTCTTCGATTAGTACTTTCCATCAAAAGAGCTGTTGTTGTGTTCACAAAAAAAGCTTGGTCAACGTTAGTGTTGCGTCCTAAAAGTCGATGCGTGAAGTTTACGTATGCTGACGAGACTCCGAAACCGTTCACGCCCCAATTCAACCAGATGCCTGAGGAAAAGGGAGCTGCATCTCTAAGCGTATAGTCTAGGGCGCTTTTTCCATGCAGGTACTGATTGCCCATGAATGAAACCCATTTCTGAAGGTTCGATTCAAGCGTATTGCTGGAACCTCCGTTAGAGATGTTTGCAAGAGAACCTGTAACAACATGGGCAGAACCCAACTGAACACTTAACATGAAATCATTCAATGAATCAGACTCTATTTCACTTTGAATTCTTCCAACCTCGAAAACGTAGATTTGAGCAGAAAGAAGCAGAGAAGCCATTATGAAAGCAGCGATCAGAAGAATCTGACCCGAATCCTTCCTCTGCTTCATTTTGCTGTCACCTGCTCAGCCATTCCACGCCAGCTGCAAACGAACAGTGAAAAACTGAACCGTTTGAGTTTGGGTTGCGCAAACATGTTGAACAGAAACGGCTTCACGACCAAGCAGGTTTGAGTTTTGAACAAGCTCTGAGTTCATCACACTGCCCGCATCATCATAGACTGTGACGTTGAATGAGACGCCTACAGGCAGCAGAATGTCCAAAGCCGTCTTTATGCTGGTCCAGTCATGCTGAAGAATTAGATTGCCAAGCGTGCCATTCGCGTCGAGCTGTACAAGAGCCTGTGTGCCTACGCTTGCCAAAGACTTCTCTTTTGAAAGGTTGGGCGAAGAAGGAAAGGTAACCGAGACAAGTACCGCGGAGAATATGACGGCTATAGCCAGAAAGGATTCGATTATTCTGATCTGTCCTTTCTGATCAAACATCTTCTTTCAAGCCTCCCCACTTTGTGATGACCTCATAGTTGGCAGAATTCATAGTAACAACGTAGCTGTGTACAGTGATTTTTGAGCCCGCGATGCTTTGGCTGAAGTCGGCACCTATTTGAAGCGGCACTTGCGGATAAGACACCCACTCAGCGAAAGAAGTCGATCCATTAACTCCTGTAACTACCATGACAAACGGACTGGCATCAAGAAGGCGTGGAACATTATACTCGACCGATTGAACGCCCTGTGCCTTCTCAGGTAAACTAGAATTGTAGTTGAACGTGAATACCTGAGCTTTCAAAACGTCTACTGTGGCATAGCTTAGAGATGCATTCAAAACATAGTCTAATGGACTAAGCCGCGTGAAAGTCCTGTTTGGCAAAGGGCTTTCGGAATTGTGACCGAAGGCATATACATTGAAGGAAACCATTTGCGGATTAGCCCTTGCTCTAGCAAAAACCAGAAGCAGAGCAGTTCCATTGAGCGTGCTTGGAATGCCAATCGTTAATCTGCCAACACCAGCTGATGAGGTTGAAGATTGTGTTTTGTTGACGAAATCCCTCAAAGCCACGTAACTGCTCAGGCTCGCTGAAACAGGCATTCCTGACTTTCCAGCTGCAACCTCAAACTCGTAGATGACCTGGCTTCCTTGAGTTGAATTCGAAATCAGCTCAATTGCAAGCTCGAAGAGAGTTTTGATCTCGATTTGGAATGAAACATCTTTCATTCCGAAGGCTTTCCAGAGGTCAGAGTATTTCACCGCGTAGATGTTTTCGCTGTTAAGGCGTGAGACTTTGTCTATGTCGAGTTCGTAAGGCATGAGAGCATCTGCTTTAGCTAAGCCCAAACTGGTGGGCACTGTACTTTTCATCTGTCCCCAGTTGACTGGTGCTCCAGTAGCCAGAAGCATATGCGACGCTAAGTATTGGAAACGCTGGTCGCCATCTCTGTTTGCCAAGTTGTTCAGGTAAGGCGTCATCAGCTTCGACGTGCCCACCATTGCCGATAAAGCCAGTAGGATCATAACTGAACTTGCGAGAAAAGTGTCGATGGATGAAGATGGCGTGTGCATCCTCTCCTATATTGCTGAACCCAAGGTGTACAAGCCTGCTAGAAGATTCTGTGATAATACCAGGGACAAGTAAGCTGTAACTGCTAACATTGCAGAATACTTGAAACCAGCTGCAAATGTGCCTTCATTGATTTTGCCTATGAAGAAGCCTGACATCCATGTTTGCAGTATGATGCCTACTGAGAAAAGTGTAATCTGAAGTTGCATCAGGTCGAATGATGCCTTAGCCATTCCTGGCAACGAAATCTGAGCCAACACATAGATTGTAAGAGCCACAATCGTAGTGGTTAAAGCTATCAGCACGCTCCAGATGAAAGCTAGGACAATGTAGGGTTTTAGCATCGACCGCTTGTTCGATTCTATATCTTTATTCTTCTCAGAATACTCAGCTAGTATCTCTAAGGCGTTGGTTGAACCGCCTCCAATCTCTATGGTTTCTATGAGTATGAAGAAATGCACAAGCACATGCCAACTCTGAATCCGTTTTCTTATGTTGGCGAAAATCTTCTTCAAGCCGACACCCCATTCTATCTGGCTTCTAACACTCTCCAGCAGTCTGGAGAATCGTCCGTATCCCCTTCTCTTAGAAGCATGAATGATACTCTTCTCCGGAGACAGTCCTATCTTTCGGGCTTCGGTTACATCTCGAAGAAAGCTAGGCATCGATTCTTCTGCTGCGAAATTTTCCACAGCAAGTCTGTGATAGGCGATGGCTGAAGGCACACAAACGAGTGCAAGACAAGCAGTCACTACCAACGGTAGCATGCTAGGCTCAGCAAAGAACTGCATTTGAGGCACAAACTTGACCAACGTGGCGAAAACTAAAACACCAACTGCTGGAGCTATAAACTTGCGATACACTGAAGTAAGCGATATAAACGTGCTTTTGCGCGCCTTCTGCGCAAACAGCATGAACACTATGGAGATCGACGGCATTATCAAGAAGACCAGCACGTAGACAAAGGGTTCAGGACCCCTTGCCCTCATAACCCCCGAGTGCATGACTTCAAAAATCTGCGTTGAAGAAATTACCACGTACAATATGTAAGTGCAAAGAGTCACAATCATCATGACAGCATAAGCTTCAACCAGCGTTCCCAATTTCTCAACAGAACGCAATGCGGCAGCGCTTTGAACCTCTAGAATCGAGCGCAGTTTACTTCTTAGGAAGCTGACAGTGCTACCTCCACTTCTAACCGATGAGGCAAATCCTGCCAAGAAGTCTCGATATGTCTTTGAACTGGTCTTGTCAGCTTTTTTCTGCATCACCGTAAGGGGATCATACCCTAAAACTTCAACCTGCCTGACCATGTCTTCAGCATCTATTTGGATTTTGGGCAGCAACTGAGCGCTTCTCATCTTTCTCCAGCTTTCATACAAGGTGACGCCACTTGCAGCCAGAGTTGTGAACATCATTAC
>CAYLSJ010000035.1:0-10105 GCA_964386655.1 uncultured Candidatus Bathyarchaeia archaeon
TGCTTTTGAGAACGGTGCAGATGGTGTTCTTGTCGCAGGTTGCCATCCTGGCGACTGTCACTACAGGTCGGGGAATCAACATGCCGAGAAAAGGATTGAGAAAACCAAGAAGCTCTTGGACTTGCTTGGCATAGGCTCTGATCGACTGCGCTTGGAATGGATTTCTGCAGCTGAAGGAGAAAAATTCGCGTCTGTGATTAAAGATTTCACTGAGAAACTGCGAGTTAAGGGACCTAGCCCTCTTGGAAAAGAACCTAAACGTGCGCTTCAGCCAAGCGTGAAGGAGCCGATTCATGACATTTTGAAGCGAACAAAGGCTCTATACTGCCAAGAATGCGGTAAATGCTCAAGCAGCTGTCCAATAACAAGGCTTGACCCAGCGTATTCTCCGCGCTTGGCAGTGGAGAAAGCCCTGATGGGACTCGAAGACGCTGTTTTGACGGATAAGGGCTTGTGGTCATGCTTAACATGTTACCTTTGCCGTCAGAGATGCCCACTGGACATTGAATATGACGAGCTCATTAAGACGTGTAGGGCAAAAGCTACCGCAAGCGGCATTGCAGGCAACTGCTCCCATGAAGGCGTGCTGTACTCTCTGTCGAGGTTGATGTCTAACTCTGAGACTAGTCAGAATCGCATGGATTGGATTGCGCAAGGCGCAGAAATCGGGAAGTCAGGAGATGTTCTATACTTCGTCGGTTGCTTGCCTTACTTCAATGTGGTCTTTGATGACATCAACGTGAAGCACATTGAAATCGCCCAAAGTATGTTGAAGATTCTGAATGCAGCTGGAATCAAGCCAGCCTTGCTGGAAAACGAACGATGCTGTGGACATGATCTTTCTTTTGCTGGAGACAGAGAGAGCTTCGAAAGATTGGCGAGGATGAACGTGGCGGCTATAAATGAAACGCATGCTTCAATGGTAGTAACCACATGCCCTGAATGCTACCGAACCCTCAAGACTGATTATGCAGAATTGGTTGGGCAGCCTGAGTTCGAGGTAATGCATGCATCAGAGTTTCTAACAAACCTGATTGAAGCTGGTAAAATCAAGTTTCCTGGAAAGCTTGGCATGAAGGTTACCTATCAAGACCCGTGTAGGTTGGGCAGACATATGGGTGTTTATGATCCTCCTCGAAAGGTCATCGCAAGTATCCCTGGTGTGGAACTTGTGGATATGCAGAGGAGTCGAGAGAGCGCTCTTTGCTGCGGGGTCAGTGCATGGATGGGCTGCGGCAGACATTCGAAGCAGATGCAGATAGAAAGGCTGACAGAGGCAAAAGGCACAGCCGCTGATTTATTGGTCACAGCTTGTCCCAAATGTCAAATTCACCTGAACTGCGCCTTGAGCGAGAAACTGCCCGTCAAGAAGGAAGAGGTAGCGATTGAAACATGCGACCTCTCGGTTCTGGTGGCAAGAGCTCTGAATCTAACACAACCTTTGAACATGGTGGAGATGAATAAGAAATGAGTGAGAAACCCTCAGTTCTGGTTATCGGTGGCGGAATTGCTGGCATACAAGCATCATTAGACCTTGCGGGGCGAGGATTCCAAGTCTACGTTCTGGAAGAGACTCCTACGATCGGCGGCAGGATGGCTCAGCTTGACAAGACTTTTCCAACAATGGACTGCTCGATCTGCATCCTGGCGCCAAAAATGATGGAATGCTACCGCCACCCCAACATAAAACTGCTCACATACAGCCAGCTCAAGGAAGTCAAGGGAGCAGTTGGCAACTTCCGCGTGAAAATCCATCAAAAACCCAGATACGTTGACGGAACAAAATGTACTGGCTGCGGTGTCTGCGCTGAGCACTGCCCTGTTGAAGTTCCCAACGAATTCGACATGGGGTTGGGCATGCGCAAAGCGATTTACATGCCGATGCCTCAAGCCGTGCCGCGTCTGATGACTGTGGATAAAGAAAACTGCATCGAATGCAAACTCTGCACAAAGATGTGCCGTGCAGGAGCAGTTGATTTTCAACAGCAACCGCAAGACATTGACTTGAAAGTAGGGGCAATAATCATTGCCACAGGCTTCGACCAATACGATCCTTCTGAAATAGTCGAGTACGGATACAAGAAGAATAAAAACGTGCTCACAGCGTTGGAGTTTGAGCGCTGGGTGTGCGCGTCAGGACCTGTTGCTGGGCACTTGTTGAGACCAGCCGACGGTGGCATTCCTAAGAGGATAGCTTTCATTCAATGTGTTGGTTCTCGAAGTTCGAAATTGGGCGCACCGTTCTGTTCCAGTGTGTGCTGTATGTATGCTACTAAAGAGGCGCTCATCATCAGAGAGCATACACCAGATGTTCAGGTGTATATTTTCTACAATGAGTTGAGGGCGTTTGGCAAGGGCTTCCAGGAATTCGTCAACCGAGCTAAATCGGAGTATGGTGTAAAATACATACGAAGTCGACCTGGCGAGATCAGGGAGGATTATGGGAAAAGCCTGACCATATGGTATGATGACACGCTGACGAGGGAAATCAAGTCTCTCGAAGACGTAGACCTTGTTGTCTTGTGTCCAGCTTTGTTTCCACGCGAGGGCAACCGAAAACTGGCAGGAATCTTGGGCATTGAGCTCGACAACTGCGGGTTCTTCAAGGTTGTGCATCCTTTGCTTGCTCCTGTTGACACCACGGTTCCTGGAATATACGTCTGCGGATACTGTCAATCTCCGAAGGACATTCCTGATTCTGTGGCTCAGGCTAGTGCAGCGGCAGCTAGAGCTGCTGAAGCGCTGACGCTGGTGCAAGTTCAAAGCATGGAGTGAAGGAGGATAGAAGCATGAGAGAATTGCAGAAAGAAGCCCCAAGGGTTGGCGTGTTTGTGTGCCACTGCGGAATCAACATTGGCGGTGTTGTCAATGTTCCTCAGGTCGTTAAATACGCGCAAACCTTGCCCAATGTTGCCTATGCTGAAGGTAACATCTACACGTGTTCGGCTGAAGGAATAGACTCGATTAAAGCTGCTATAAGGAAGCACAGCCTTGACCGTGTTGTGGTTGCTTCATGCACTCCGAGAACTCATGAGCCTTTGTTTCGTGGTGCCTGCGTCGACGCAGGGGTCAATCCCTATCTGTTTGAGCTCGCGAATATTCGGGAGCAATGCTCTTGGGTGCATATGCATGAGCCGGCGAAGGCTACGGAAAAGGCTAAGGACATAGTTCGAATGGCTGTGGCTCGGGCGTCGTTTCTGTCGCCTCAAGAAGAATCTGAGGTGCCTGTTGACGCGACTGCTCTGATCGTTGGCGGAGGCATTTCAGGCATGACTTCTGCGCTCTGTCTTGCGAATCAGGGTTTCCGGGTGTACCTGGTTGAGAAAGAGCCTGAATTGGGCGGCATATTGAGAAAGATCTACAAGTTGTATCCCACAGGTGAAGAAGCTTCGAAGGTTTTGGAAGCTTCTATCAACACTGTCATGGGTCATAAGAACATCATCGTCATGACATCTGCCAACGTGAAGGCTATAAGCGGTTACATCGGCAACTTCGAAGTAACTGTTCTGAAAAATAATCAGGAAAGCAAGTTCAAAGCTGGCACGATTATTGTTGCGACTGGTGCTGTTGAATTTAGACCTACTAACATGTACGGCTACGACAAATATGACCGCGTTTTGACGCAGGTGGATTTGGAGCAGGTTCTTAAGAGCGGAAAGCAGGCTATGGACAAGTTCTTCAAGCCGCAGACAGTTGCCATGATTCAATGTGTTGGAGCCCGTGAGGAGAAGCCGCCTAGATCTTATTGCTCACGCTTGTGCTGCATGGTAGCTGTCAAGAATGCAATGCTTATGAAGGAATGGTATCCAGACTCCGACGTTTACATAATCTATCAAGACATGCAAACCTATGGAAAAGACTATGAGGAACATCATAGAAAAGCTCGGGAAGCAGGCATCAAATTCATAAACTACACCAAGGATAATCCGCCTGAAGTTGCGCCTTTGCCAAACGATAGGCTTAGGCTAACTGTTTATCACGCGCTCCTAGGTCAAGAACGAGAGCTTAACTGCGATCTTGTTGTGCTTTCCACGCCTTTGGTGCAACAGGAAAGCGCGAAAGAACTGTCGAAACTGCTGAAGGTTCCGTTGGGTCAAGATGAATTCTTCCTAGAGGCACACGTTAAGCTTCGCCCAGTGGATTTTGCAACCGATGGCATATTCATGTGTGGCACGGCTCATGGTCCAAAGGACATTGGAGAGAGCATATCCCAAGCCTATGCCGTCTCGTCTAGAGCTGCTGGACCTATGGCGAATAGAAAGGTGAGGACTGAAGCAATAACCGCGGTTGTGGACAAAGAGCGCTGTATCGGCTGCAGAATGTGTGAATCCCTCTGCCCTTACGGTGCTCACAGAGTGGAGGAGGGAAAATCAACAGTGATAGAGGCTCTTTGCAAAGGTTGCGGCGTCTGCGCTGCAACATGCCTACGCCGAGCCATAAGCATGAGACACTTCACAGACGACCAGATAATGGCTGAAATCAAGACCGCCTTCCTAATGGAGATTCCCAAACCGTCCGAAACCTCAAGCCAGAAAGGAGGAACTTGAATTGACAGAGCAGTTTGAACCTCGCATTCTTGGATTCTTGTGCAACTGGTGTAGCTATGCGGGCGCTGACTTGGCAGGTGTGAGCAGAATGTCATATCCGACGAACATAAGGATCATCCGCACCATGTGCAGTGGCAGAGTTGATCCGCTTCATGTTCTTGAGGCTTTTAGGCAGGGCATAGATGGCGTTCTCGTAACTGGCTGCCACCTCGGCGACTGTCACTATATCAGCGGCAACTATGCATGCGAAAAAAGAATAAAGTTTCTACAAGATGCGCTAGCCCAGATCGGTGTAGATCAGAAGCGGCTTCGATTAGAGTGGGTTTCAGCTTCTGAGGGTGGAAAATTCGCTAGAGTAGTCAAGGAATTCATCGAGGAAGTCAGACAACTTGGACCGAGTCCATTGAGAAAAGAGTTTCAGGAAAGCGCTTCACGATAGCATTTCGGACATGCTCTGAGAGCTTTACTCTTTCCACCACCACATCTTATCCCTGATCGCCTCGTCAATTGGACGGCTCATACTTGGTTTGTAGGAATGGTTTATAGTAATCTCTGCCACGTCCGCAGAGTACTCAGCTATTCTTCTCAAGCTGTCTCGAATTGAACACATCATGCACGCTATTGCGGGATTTGTCTCGCCGACAGGGCAGGCGCTGAGCTTTTCGTCAATCTTGTTTTGTCTTCTTATCAACTCGTTAGAAGAGTCGGCGTTACCCGAAAAGAAAGCCTTGACTGCATCATCATACAAATCTATGGCTTCATTGCCTAATTTGAGAATGTGCTCCACTAAAGGATCGGAAAACCTTTGCCCTCTGGTAAGCGCTGCCACGTTCCTTGCGATGGACGCTGAATGATCTGCAACGTGCTCAATCCGATGGACTAGTGTCTGGTAATCGAGGCAGTCTATGGGTTCAAGGCCTAGCTCCAAAGCTACATCTGGCTCAAGAATCGCGCCTCGAAGCAACCGTATGAGGAAAAAGCTGAGCTGATCGACATCGTCATCAAGTGTGTACACAACTTTGGACAGCTCTTCATCCTGATTTGCCAAAGACTTCAATGCATCGTGGCACATTGAGCTGGAGATGACATACATTCGGCGAATCGCTGTTTCCACAGGCGCTTTTGACTCGTCAACAAGGGTTTGAATATAGATTCTCTTTGTGTCAGACTCCAGAATGCCCATGTATAACATGCCAACTATGGCGCGAACTGCCTTCTGCTGCTCCACGGTGAATATGCCTGTTGAAAGAAGAGTGATGCCACAGTAACCGTTCAAATAGCACGCAATCAATGTGCGAACAAGTGCATCCTCTTTCTCACTGGGCTCAACTTTGAAGGTGATTTTTCTAGGCTCTCTTTTCTTCCTTACTCCGGGAAATACTACTAGGGAACGGTCTCTTAGGATGTCCAAGGAAATGGTGTCGCCTCGCGCTAGCTCATTCATTTCGACCCAGTGTTTAGGCAATGAGATAACGAGTGATGATCTGCCGAGTGACATGATCTTACGTTGATCCATACTGCCTTTTCCTTCCTAACCTGTGATGCGAGAAGGTGTATATACATGCGCTGGGAATATATATTCTAAGCGCTTTTAGGGCTCCCTCTTGTTGACAGCAGGATGGTGCCAAGGGACGATTTCAACACCGATTTATCAGTGAAAGCGTGCCCATGCGTACAGAACGCAAATAAGGAGAGAGGGCATACTCGAGAAACGGAAAAGTGAGAACACATGTGTGCGGCTGTGTGGAAAGCAGCTTTTCCAAGGGATTTTACATGGGGCGTTGCAGCTTCCGCTTATCAGATCGAAGGTGCGTGGAACGAGGATGGAAAAGGCGAATCGATCTGGGATCGGTTTTCCCACACTCCGGGAAAGGTTAAGAATGGTGACACGGGAGACATCGCGTGCGATCACTACCACCGCTACGCTGAAGACGTAGCCTTGATGAAGCAGTTAGGCGTGAAAGCTTACCGCTTCTCTATATCCTGGCCACGTGTTCTCCCAAAGGGAAAAGGCGCTGTCAACAATGCTGGACTCGACTTCTATAAGCGCCTAGTTGACGAACTCCTGCAGGCTGGAATCGAACCTTGGATTTGTTTGCACCACTGGGATCTACCTCAGGCAATGCAGAATGAAGGGGGATGGGCAAATCCCATCAGTGTTCAATATTTTGCGGATTACGCGAAGCTCTTGGCTCAAGAATTAGGCGGCAACATCAAGCGATGGACAATATTCAATGAACCCAGATGTATAGCATGGTTAGGGTATCTCATCGGAATCCACGCGCCGGGCAAAAAAGATATGCAATTGGCTGTGAAAGTCTCGCATCATTTGATGCTGGCGTTGGGAAAAACAATCCAAATGCTGAAAGATTGTAACCACAGTTTCTGTGTAGGCACAATCGTAGACCTTAATGCTGTGCATCCTATCGGCGACAGCCAGAAGGATAGGGAAGCGGCGCATAAGCATGATCAATTCTGGAATCGATGGTTTATCGATCCCCTCTTCAAGGGTGAGTATCCTCCTCTGGCAGGGGAGACCGGGCTGAAGCCTACTAAAGACGATATGAGTCTGATTAGGCAACCCTTGGATTTCTTGGGTGTGAACTATTACACGCGCACAATTATTGCCCATGACGCTTCCGTTCCTGTGACGCGGGCAAAAGGGGTTCAGAAGAAAACGCCGACAACAGAAATGGGGTGGGAGATTTATCCCGATGGCTTGTACGAAGTGTTGATGCGTTTCCGAACTGAGTATGGCAACCCTCTGCTGTATGTAACTGAGAACGGGGCTGCCTTTGAGGACAACGTGACAAGAAGTGGCGAGGTTCAAGACGATGACCGCATAGCCTACCTTCGAGACCATATTGCTTCTGCATATCAGGCCCTCCGGGATGGAGTGAACCTCAAAGGGTACTTCACATGGACGCTTATGGACAACTTCGAATGGGCTGAAGGTTACAGCAAACGCTTCGGGTTAGTATACATTGACCGCCAAACCCTGAAACGAACGCCTAAGAAAAGCTTCCGTTGGTACAAGAATATAATCGCAAACAATGGCATCACCTTTTGATCCAGAGCTTCACAGAGCTGGGGATCAGCAAGCTTCAAGCAAACAGGTCTCCAAGAAAGACAAAAAAAGGGGAAAGATGGGTTAGGGACGAACGTTATTTCTTCCTGAACACAAAGGCGTAAAGTAAGGCCACGATCGCGATTATCACGACTACGGCGATTACACCGTAGACCCATAAGGGTATTTCGGTAACTGCAGCTACGGGTGTCAGGGCTATGTTAGTTGTGTACGTTTGTCCTCGAGTCACTGCATTGACTGTTGCGCTTGCTGTATTATACCCTTGTAAAATCACAGTTAAAATGTACGTTGCGTTCGCTACCTGCAACCTGTAAGATCCGTTGGTTGCTGTGGTGGTTTGGTAAGGACCGGCTATGACTGTTGCGCCCGAAAGAGGCGCACCTGTGTTTGCGTGGGTCACGTTTCCCTTTATGTAGGCGGGAATTACCGGGGTCACCGCAACTACGAAGCTCACGGTCAGAGTGCCGATGCTAGCCACGTAAGTCCCTACTTGTGTTTTTGATACGCCAAACGAAACTGTCTTCGTTTGATTAGCGGTGAAGGTGACTTCTTGGCTGTTGCTTACGCTTCCGTTGATGACGAGCTGTATGATGATCGTGCCGCCTTGGGTGTGCTTCACACTGGCCGAAATAGTCGTGGTTTCTCCAGGTACAACGTTTGCCTTGCTTATGGCGATGTTGCTGTACTGGACTGCAGTGCTTGAAGTCAATCCCAAGACAACTATCTGCAGGATTGCACTTGTCGCTGTGCCTCCGAAGGGTCCTACGGGCAGAATCTGGTTAGTGGCCTTGTTTGGAAAACCAGACCAATATAGAGTATTGTACTGATACCAGTCAGGGTGACCTCCAAACGGAATGATTGGCATGTCAGTGCCCATGATTGCCAGAATCTGGTCAGCCTTGGCCTGCTGCGCTGCTCCTGAAGTGATGTCGAGTTGTCTCAATAGCTCAACAAGTGTTGCATTTCTGTAGTCACCATAGTGGTTCCAGTAATAGTCAGTGCCAACAAACATCTGGTAATAGCGGTCGTACATGGTTCCTGAGCCTGTGTGCATGACAAAGTGCATAAAGTCATAGTTGAAGGCATGCGCATCTGCTTCGTTTGTTCCCCAGTCCACGACTTTCTGCGACATATCTATGCCAAGGCCATTTCTTATCATGCTGCATGCAAGTGCATCTATGGCAAGCACGTCTGACCAACCCTGCTGATCCATAATGGTCCATGGTCCAAGTCTCACGTTTATGCCGGGTGTAGCAGGTAGCTGATCAGCTTCGTTTAGAGATGCTGGGTAAGTGGCGTTCCACTGACTGGCTGGATGTTTGACGGTGCCTATCGTCAGATTAACATTGTCTGGCACGTACTTCTCGATCCATTCCCTAGTGGGACCCGCCTTGGTGTACCATACATTGCCGACTTTAACGCAGTATTGGTTTAGAATTTCATTCGCGGCGGTCAGATTGTTGAAAATGGCATATTGTTGTTCCAGAGTCGCATTCACCAGTGCCTTGGCGACTATGTCGTCCGAAGGCAACAGATGGGTCGGGTAGCCTTTACCTGGAGCCGGGACTTTCAGATAACCGCTGCTAACCGCGCTGATTCCAGCGTAGTCGAGTGCTTCGGCTAACGCCCAGTGAAGCCAGCTTGCATCCAACGGGTAGTTCCGATGGTTCGGAACCAGCAGCTTTATTGACTTTTCCGCGTAATACGGTGAGTTCGGATCGTAAGTGTGTATCTGAGGGAAGGAACCCATTATACTTCCTATTCCCGGAATGAAGTTGCCACAGATGTCAAGTTCATTATTCTGCAAGTCCAAGGCAGCAGGGGCATTCGAGTAAAAGTAGCGTGTATGCTGAATGTACTTTGGTTGAGGCAGCTTGCCGAAGACCGCCTTGCCCCACCAGTTGTCGTTTCTCGTCATGATAGTTATGGCGTCGGTATGGTATGTCGGCAAGTACATTCCAGACGCTACTTTCCACGCTGCGGGCATCGCTGGATCTTGCCAGTCGTTCGTGAAGGTCCGCATGTTTGTTGGATACTGTTTTTCAATCTGAAGCCACACGTGCTTGGGCAGAATGTTGTATGACAGAGTCATGTGCCTCCAGACAACCGCACTGTTCGGGTATTCGGGTTTTATATGTACCCTGAACGTCTTGCTATTCAGTATATCAAATGCCTCTGAGGTTAGTCTCTCCTTTAGGGGCAGAACTTCTTGCGCTCCCCAAGTCTTGCTAGAATTCAACCCGTAAACTCCGTAGCTGTACTCCACGTCCGCAGCCGTTATCGGTTTGCCATCGGTCCAGTTGGCTGCCTGGCGGATTTTCACCTCGATTGTTGTACTGTTAATCCAGGTGATGCTTTCGCCGAGGATTTTTATGAGATCAGCCGGCGCAGATCCTTTTGCGATGTTGACGCCGAATAACGGTTCGTACATGTAGAAGAAAGCCATGCCTGCTTGTCCTGCTATGTCCCA
>CAYLSJ010000036.1:0-8743 GCA_964386655.1 uncultured Candidatus Bathyarchaeia archaeon
AAGGCTAACCGTTAAACTCAAAACCTTTAAGCACGCCTCCTTGTCATTCGTAAATCAAGCCACAATTCCGCCGGGTTCTCCTAGTCTGGTAGGGAGCAGAAAGGCACAAGGCATCAAGTAGCCTCAGCTCAAGCCTGGAGTCACATAAAGACTGGGAATAACAGGCAGCCTGTGACCCGTAAGGGTCGCGTGGGTTCAAATCCCACACCCGGCGCCAACAACATTCTCAGAATGAAGCACTATGCGCATTACTACAGAAGTTGTCGTTGCCACGTGAAAAGGCTTCACGACAACAAGTGTCAGTGTTTCAGAAACATGGTTAACACTAACATCCACACAGCCGCGTTCAGTTTGATGATGACACTATAGCGCTGTGACCAGTCATCACCACTCTGCAGAATCACATAGCAAAGAAGTTGTACAGCACAGTTCAGCGTGTACAACAACTCAAGAACACACACGGCCCCAGCACCATGAACAGTCCTGCGCTTGCGTATTCAACCTGCAACTGTCCAAGCCAAAGTAGAAGAAGGCTTAAGCGGCTTTCTCCTTCTTCTTTCGAATTTTCTCTCAGCCACAGATAACCAACAACACATTTAAGACACCCTGATACCCTTTTAGAATCTGGAAACACAGAGTGCAACAAGAAATGACGGATGGAAAAAACATCATTCGATGTCCAAAATGCGGCTTCACATTTGACATAAGCTATGGCAGAGCCTTCGCCTGCGGCGGCTGCGCATCAGCCGTTCAATGCAGTATGGCGAAATGTCCTAAATGCGAACACGAGTTCCCTCTGCCGGGGCAATATGGTCAAGTTTACAGAAAGTATCTCAGAAGTTCAGGCAAATAGAGAATTTAAGAGCTACGCTTGCAGCATTCATTGATTTCAGAGGACAACTCGTTTGACAGTCTCAAGGATTCAGCGAGCTTCTCGAGAGAATCCAAGTTTAGTCGTTTTTGATGTAGAAGGCGTAGTGATTCCGAAGCGTCGATACTTGCTTTTCGAAGCATCCCGACGGGTAAGCGTCGTCAGCTTCATCAAGATGCTTTGGGCTGGATTCCTTTATGAAGCAGGGCTCATCAGGCTCGAGACGGCTCTTCAAAGAATCTATAAACAGCTGCGCGGCTTGTCTGCTAACGATCTCTTTCAGCTCTTCAAGAATATTCCACTAATCCTTGGCGCCAGAGAAGTTTTCCAGAAACTAAGACAGAATGGACAAAAAACTGCGCTAATAAGCTCAGGGTTACCCCAAGCCTATGTTGAAGAGCTGGCTACTCAACTGGGCTGCGACTATGCCTTTGGCTTTGAGCTAGAAGTCATAGATGGACTATTGTCTGGACAGATTAAAGGCGACGCTCTCAAACCCAATGGCAAGGCACTCGTTCTAAACAGGATAATGGAAACGGAAGCATTAACACCAAAAGACTGTGCGTTAGTCGCCGACGACAGAAACAATCTACCCATGTTCAACCTATGCTCAATAAGAATCGGCTACAACCCAGATTTTCGACTAGCTTACGAATCAGACATTGTAGTTAAGGGTGATTTAACAGAAGTATTGCCCCGACTAACTCGAACATCAGTTCCAAGACGTCACTCGATTTCAAGAAGAGACCTGCTGCGCGAGACGATTCACATTGCAGGATTCCTTGTTGCTTTCTTCACTGCGCATTTCATGTTGAATCATTGGTGGATAGCCTTTCTCATCTTCATAGTCACACTCGTTTACACTATGTCAGAACTGGCTCGAATGCTAGGTGTGAACATCCCGATCGTGTCATCTGTAACGTGGAACGCAGCAATTCAGCCAGAAATCCATGAGTTCGTGACAGCTCCGGTCTTCTTTGCATTCGGCATAATGCTCGCCTTACTATTATTTCCCCCGCCGATCAGTTATGCATCAATTGCAGTTTTCACGTTTGGCGATGGCTTTGCCACAATCTTCGGAAAAACCTTTGGCAAACACGCTTTTCCATACAATAAAGGCAAAAGAATTGAAGGGACATTATTCGGATTTCTATTTGCCTCTGTCGGCGCTTTAGCCTTCATTACCCCGTCAAAAGCCATAGCGGGCGCATTGACAGCGATGTTAGTGGAAACTCTTCCCGCACCGATAGATGATAACTTGACTATGCCCCTGCTTGCAGGGCTTGCAATGTTGGCGTTGTCATAGAAGAACCATCCAAGATGACGCAAGTACCCAATTTGCTTAAGTATCCGAATGCTTTACACCAGTAAGACCGAAATGGTTCATAATCCTCTCAAATTCCCATGAACATTAATGGTGAAGCATTAATTGGCATCCACAGAAACTCGTTGGAAACGCTTGATCGTCAGATGGACAACACCAAAGAATCTAGCAGCTGTAATTCTGTTCTTTGCCATAGGCGTCATCATCGAAGCCTTGCTTATCTCAGCATTTCAGATCTTGGGCTTGAGTGACCAGAATGCCTTTGCCTCAACCTTTCTTTTGCCAGGCACGAATTGGTCTTTGACGTTCTCTGTCAGCTTTCTATTCCATCTTTTGCCGCTTAGTGTCGTCCTCGTCCTACTGGCAAGCTGGACATATCTGGCAAAGTCAACTGCCTTTGTTCCTGAAAGAATTGAAGCCGCAAGACGTGCTTCACAGCCGCCTAGGCGCTCTCAGGAAGTCGGCAGGTTAAAGACTGTGAGGCGCCCATTTAAGAATCTTAATCGACGACTCCAACGGTTCGGGCGAGCTATGAAGTCAGGTTTTCAAAGAATTCCTGGAGTGTCATATATCTCAAAACGCCTAGTGTTCGCACGAGTTGCGGTAAAAAGCGCTGTAACCGTTCTAGCAGTCTTTGTCTCGATTACCGCAGCAGCTTTTCTAATTACGTATCCCGACTTGACTTACAACCTAACAGTGAATCTGTATAGAAGTTCACCCGCTCTAGTTGATTTTGTTGCAGGCATTGGTCAATGGTTCCGTGGCGCAGGGACAGCTATTTCGCCTTTGAGCGACCTAGGAGCCTCCATCAACAACGCGTTGCTCAATGCAGCCCCTGGATTTAGACGTTCATTAGAAGCTGCGGGTACCTCTTTAACAAGACCTATCGTTCAGTTGGATGCTGTGGGCAAGTATGCGCTGAGCCAGAACTTAGCCGCTTGGACCACCGCCATCACTGCGCTACTATACGGTGCATATGCATCTGCACGCCTCCGTCGCCGAGTCAAAGGACGCTAAGATGCAGGTAAGCAATTCTTAAGACGAGCAACATTAACCTAGAATAAATCTGTAACGTGGAGCGGAGATTGTGGATGGCTGATCGTCCCCGTTTCGGTCCTGCAGGCATGCCTTCTGGATTCAAGCTTTTGAAGAAGACTGTTAGCGATATGCCCAAATACCTTCGAGCACAAGGTCTGGACTCTTTTGAATATCAGATGGTGCGGTGGGGTCCGAAACCACAAATCAGGCAGGAGTTGGCTGAAGAGCTGGGCAAAAGGGCGATTGAGCATGATGTGTGGGTAACAGCTCACGGATCATACTTCATCAATCTGACCTCAGTCAGCAGAGAAACGCTTGAAGCAAGCAAGAAACGGTTGCTAGCCTGTGTTCAAGGCGCTAGTTGGATGGGTGCGCACATTGTAGTTTTCCATCCAGGCTCCTATGCTGGCAGACCGCCGAGGCAGGTGTTTGAGACCTGTGTTAGGGCCATGAAAGAAGTTGTTGAAAAAATGAATTCACTAGGCATAAGGGGAGTGCATTTGGCGCCTGAAATGATGGGCAAACCTTCACAATTAGGCAGCCTAGAGGAAGTGCTGGCTTTGTGCGACCGCGTTGACTTAACAGAGCCTAACGTAGACTGGGCACACCTACATGCTAGAGACCGCGGAAGGTTCAAAACAATTGACGACATGAGCAAAGTAATGGATCAGATTGAGAAGAGGCTGGGAGCCGAAGCCCTGCAGAACATACACTGCCATTACAGCCACATAGAATTCACAAATAAAGGCGAAAGACGCCACCACAATTTGAGCAGATCTGAGTACGGACCGGATTTCAGATTCTTGGCTAAACTCATTGCTGAACGCGGCTTGAAACCTGTCATCGCTTGCGAAACGCCAAACTTGGATGTCGATGCGCAGAAACTTCGAGACATGGTTTGGCATGAGCTAAAGCGTGGATAACCCAAACTGCTGATTTTAGCGTCAGCCTATAAGAAGTCGTCAAAACTAATGCCGCCGCCCAGCTTCTTCTTGCAGCCGTTCCTATAACCTTGATGAAACTTCAGCTCAGTTGCGCCAAGATAAAGTGTTTAAATTTTGGTATGTTTAACAATGTTGTCTAAATGCTTGTGGCGAAGAAACGTTGGTCAGACTCAAGGGGTTTGAGAAACTTACGAACGTGGACGAAGCATTAATTGTTTTCTTCAAGGCGCTTAAACCCACTAGACTTGCTGCAGAACTGATATCAACTGAAGATGCACTGGGACGAGTTGCTGCAGAAAACATACCAGCACCAGTAGATCTGCCAGAATTCGACCGCTCAGCAGTCGACGGCTACGCTGTCAGAGCTGAGGACACATTTCAAGCTTCACAGTTTAAGCCCAAAACTCTCAGACTAGTCCAGAAAGACAGCATCGACAGGGGGCACGCAAAGCAGGTCTGGACAGGAAATCAACTGCCAAAAGGCTCCAATGCAGTAATAATGCTTGAATACACACGTGCTGTCGAAGATGGAATTGAAATCGTTGCGCCTGTGACGCCAAGCGAGAACATCTCGAAAAAGGGCGAGGATGTCAAAAAGGGTGAAATGGCTGCTTATGCAGGAACCAGGCTTCAGGCACATCATCTGGGCTTGCTTACTGCGCTGGGAATAACTAAAGTTAAAGTGGCTAGAAAACCGAAAGTCGCTATATTATCCACCGGCAATGAGCTAGTCGAATTAGGGAGAAAAACATCACCAGACCAGATAATAAATTCCAACCGCTTCTTAATGGCAGCGCTATGTCAAGAGTTGGGCGCTGAGCCCGTGTACCTTGGAACAGTCAGAGACACAGAAGAAGAAATCCTCACAAGCATTGCTAATGGTCTGGAGAAAGCTGATGTCGTGATAACAACTGGCGGAACAAGCGTGGGCGTAGCTGACTTGGTGCCCACTGTGGTTGACACGTTGGGAAAACCGGGAGTCATTGTGCATGGCGTAGCGATACGTCCGGGCATGCCGACTGCACTTGGAGTATTGAAGGGCAAACCAGTTTTTGCTTTGTCAGGTTATCCCGTGGCAGCTACGGTTGGTTTTGAGGTCTTCGTGCGACCGACAATATTGAAGCTACTTGGCGTTGAGAATGAGCCTCGACCTAAGGTTGAAGCATGCCTCACTAGACGTGTGGCTGGAGCCTTGGGACGCCGAGTCTACCTTAGAGTCAAAACCTTTGAGCGGAAAGACAGGTTTTACGCTGAACCTATTCTCACAAAAGGTTCAGGGCTCTTGTCTTCCTTGACTAAGGCGAATGGTTACGTGATTGTTCCTGAGGACAGGGATGGGCTTGAAGAAGGAGAAACAGTGAAAGTGCAGCTGTTCAGCCCTGTAGCCAAAGAGGAGAAGTGAACCCGCATTGTTTAGGAAACTAGTCTCATTTGATGAAGCAAAGAGCATTCTAGCCAAGCATTATCTGCCAAAACCTGTCGGAGCAGAACTAGTTGCGCTTTCCGAAGGATACAACCGCATCTTAGCCAGCGATATTATCTCGCCTCATGATATTCCGCCTTTTAACCGTTCAACTGTCGACGGCTACACTGTTAAAAGTGCAGACACCTTTGGCGCCGAAGAAACCAGTCCTATCAGGCTCAAACTTGCTGGCAAAATCAGCGTTGGTGAACCGCCTAAAGTAAAGGTTCGGAAAGGCACTGTAGCTGAGATTGTCACAGGAGCGCCCACACCCACAGGTGCTGATGCAGTTGTTATGATTGAGTACACGGAGCGCAAGGGTAACTCTATTCTTGTCAAGCAGGCGGTTTCAACTGGCGAAAACGTGATGAAAGTTGGCTCAGACATCCATAAAGACGAACTTGTGCTGCAGGAAGGCATCACGCTCTCACCTTACGAAATCGGCGTTCTAGCAGCCATTGGCTCAGCCAAAGTTCAGGTATACAAGCGTCCAAGAGTTGCGATATTCTCAACAGGCAGTGAGGTGGTAGAGCCTGGAAAACCATTGACGTCAGGAAAGATTTTTGACATAAACGCTCATGCTTTGAGTGCATCTGTTGAAGAATGTGGTTGTGAACCGCTGAACATGGGCATTGTTAAGGACGAGCCAAGACAGATGAAGACTGCCATGCAGAAAGCGTTGAAAACTGCTGACGCTCTTATAACTTCAGGCGGCGTTTCTGTTGGACCTACCGACATTATTCCTAAGGTTTTAGACACTGTAGGCAAGCCTGGGGTGATTATCTATGGTGTTGCCATCCGACCGGGAAAACCTACTACAATTGCCATAGTTGATAATAAGCCGGTTTTCTCGCTGCCTGGGCATCCAACGTCATCGCTTATGATATTCTACTTGTTTGTGCGTCCTATCCTATTGCGCATGGCTGGGCGAAGGAAAGAAGTGATTAAGACGGTGAAGGCTGCAGTGTCTGAGAGGCTCTTTCCTGCTCGTGGCAGACGAACATATGTCACAGTGACCCTGAAACGGGATAATGCTGGCAGGCTTGTGGCTTCACCTGTACCTATAGGCTTGTCTGGGGCGATTACAACATTGGCGAAGGCTGACGGCTTCATTGTCATCCCGGAAAAGCAGCAGTTTATTGAGAAAGGTGCAACTGTTAGTGTGGAACTGTTTAAGCCCGACACATATTATTCACTAATAGGGTGAGGAGAGAAGTGAAAGTCGGAGTAGTTGGCTGCGGCAGAATTGCGACTGCAGTGCATATGCCCTCCTTGAAAGAGATTCAGGGCTACGAATTAGTTGCTGCCTCCGACTTGAATCAAACTCGACTCGCAGAGGCGAAGGACAAGTTTGGCATAGATGAAACCTATAATGACTATAGGCATATGCTTGCTGAAGCTAACGTTGACGCGGTTTTTGTCTGCACTCCGCCTGAGCACCATTTCAAAGTAGTCATCGACGCACTTGAATCAGGCAAACATGTTCTATGCGAAAAACCCCTTGCCTCAACCCCAGACGAAGCCCTAACTATAAGGAAAACATACGAAACCCAACGCAAGAAAACGTCGCAACAACTCTTTCTCATGCCAGCACATAACTTCGTCTTCACACCATGTTTTGAGGAAGCGTTGAAGAGGATTGAAAACAACGAAATCGGGAATATAAGTGAAATTGACGCTTGCATCACAACCAACATGCAGTTTTATGGCGCCAAGACGAATTTTCGAAACCAAGCCAAATGCGGCGTTCTTGAGGACTTGCTCCCTCACCTCATCTATCTTGTCCAGCGTGTAGGCGGACCACTCGAAACGGTTGAGCACATCGAGCCTCGACTAAAAGGCGGCATCATAGGAATCGTCAATGTTACAGCAAGACTAGCAAACAACGCCAACGCCGATATGACCGCTAAATGGACCGGTCTCGTACCTACACTACAGCTTGACTTGGTTGGCGAAAACGGCGAGATCAGGATGAATTTGCTTCGCACACCATACAACATCACCGTGACAAAGGAAGGTGACTTCCAGACAATTACTATGGGTCCTAGGCTTCGCCAATACATTGACGTTTTCCGCTTTAAGCATCCTTCTTACAAGAATGAGCACATACACTTTCTAAAATGCGTCAAAGGCGAAACTGAGCCTAAAGTGACTGTGCAGGACGGCATAGAACTAGTGCGAGCGCTGAACACAGTAACAGAGAACTTCAAAGGCAACAAAGGCGACACATCGACTCAGCGAAACACCGTTGTCGCCTTACGTGAGAATGGCAGAACCATAGACGACACAGTTAGGAAATCCGTTGAAATGCTGGGCGGCCTGAAAATCGAAAGAGATGACTTGGTGGTAGTAAAGCCCAATGTTTGCAATCCTAAGAATCTGAAGGGCATGATAATTACTGATCCAAGGCTTCTAGAAGCCGTCTTGCACCTACTTAAGCAAAAGAGTCATAACGTTCTGGTCGTAGAGTCCGACGCTGCATCAGGCACAGCTGAGAAACGTCTAACGGAAACTGGAGTCATGGACGTAGTCAGAAAATGCGAAGCAGAATTTCTCAACCTCAGCAAAGACGAGTTGGAGGAACATCAAGTCGCAGGCTTAAGCGTTGCATTACCCAAAACAGTGCTCAAGGCAGATTTCCTAGTAAACCTGCCCAAATTTAAGACGAACAATTTTGTCGTTTTATCCATCGCAATGAAAAACATGTTCGGAGTAATAGGGACAAGAAAGAAAACTCATCTTCATCCGCGCCTCTCAGAAGTGCTGGTATACTTGAATCAGATTATTCGCCAACACTTGATCATAACTGATGGAATAGTGGCAATGGAAGGACTCGGACCGATTAACGGCAATAGAGTTGACCTAGGATTGATCATCTCAGGTCGCAATGCTGTCACAGTTGACGCAGCCTGCTGTCACATAGCAGGATTTAATGTGTATGCAGTTGAACCGCTTTGGAGGGCACATCAACAAGGTCTGGGGGAGATCGACCCGGATAAAATACAGTTCTTAGGTGAAGACGTAGATTCAATTAAGAGTAGGTTCAAGAGCCCAACATACTCGCCAGCGAACCTTGTTCAATCTGTTAAAACCATACTAGAAGT
>CAYLSJ010000036.1:8843-10072 GCA_964386655.1 uncultured Candidatus Bathyarchaeia archaeon
ACATACTTGTAACCTTTATTTCTTATGTGTTTCAGAATATAGTAATCCTCAAACCAATGTAAATCATTAGGGATATTGATGTCCCTTATTGCATCCGTCCTTATTAATCCGTTTTGTGTTAAAGCTATACCACGAACTGACGTCAAGTAAACGGATGCCATCTCGAACAGAGAAAACAGCTTTTTAATAAATGGTAGGTATTCAATTCCACTGATAGCTCCAATAGTAGGGTTTATGTATTTGCTAACAATTTCAAACCATTTGTGACAAAGAACTACGTCTGAATCAACAAAAACAAACCACTCTGTATCCACAAGTCTGATTCCTAATTGCCTCGCTGTTGATCTGTTTCCGTTTATGTTTTGAACGACGTGCTCAGTATGTTGCTTTGCTATTTCTAATGTTTTGTCCGTGCTTCCTCCGTCTATAACAATTAGTTTATTAATTGGAACATTACGTTCAATCGACTGAATACACCTTTCTAGTGTTGATTGACTATTTTTTGTCAGTACTATTACATCGCAAGAGATTTTCAATTTCTTCACTTGCGCAGCCGCGCTGCCACGTATATGAAGGACACCAAGGACAGGACAATGAATACGGCAAGGGAGGCTTCAATCAATAGCAGAGTTAAGTCTGAACTGGATGAGTATGTTGAGGTCAAGCCGTAAAGAGTCCATGTTCCAAAAGCCGCTTGGGGAAAGAACAAGCCGATTACAAGCCAGACTGCCCATTTCTTGATTGTTAATAAACCGTAGGAAGCGATAAGGCTGAGGATGGCTATGGCGCCTATCCACGCCATTCTTACATCAAGAGTTAGAGTAGCCAGTTGTATGACTCCGACTGCAGCATAGAAGACAGCGAGCAATAATCCGTCTCGACGCTTCACCTTGAACCTTGAAGCCAAACTCCATGCCTCTTTTTTAGCCTATCCCTAGTACTTGCAAAGTAATAAAGCTATTACGGTTTTCGTAAAGCATCTTGTCTCGCATAAGAAGAAAGCGGTGCGGAGCTCATCGCAAAAGCTAGTGCAGAGAGGAGAGAGGGGAAAAAGCCGCTCGCTCGCACCGTTTCCCGCCGTTGAGGAGCAGTTTACTTCTTTCGAGTTTGAGGTTGAGTGTTATCGTGATAGTAGCTGGCGTTTACTTCAAAGGAGCACGCCTTTTCATCGGAATCGATGTGGGGTTATGGTTTACTGACCTCAACGGTTTCGGGCAGTGTCTGATATA
>CAYLSJ010000037.1:0-5996 GCA_964386655.1 uncultured Candidatus Bathyarchaeia archaeon
AGAGTAAGGACACCGATAATAGAGATGCTTCAACACTTCAAACTTAAAGGAAAGCAGAAGAGCGAGTTCTTCGACGCTATAAAGCGTTTGGAGAAGCGACGGATTATCAAGATTGAAGGCTTCTAGTAGGTATACCAACCACAATCTCTAACACTGCCAATAACCCGGAGGAGATCAGACAGGAATCTGAACGGTTACCTATAGGAGAGAGGAAAATTAAAGCGCGTAATCTTGATCACAGGAACGCCAGGGGTTGGAAAGACCGAAGTCTCAGAGAAGTTAGCCGCTAAGTTGGGGGCTATTCGCGTGGATATTGGTGACCTGGTCAAGAAGGAAGGACTTTCAAGCTCTTACGACTACAAGAGGCAAACCTTGGTAGCAGACAGTGAGAGAGTTGCCAAACGGGTACACCAGATCATAGCCCAAACGCGCAAAACTGTCATTGTTGATGGACATTATTCAACTGAAATCGTGGCTAAGAGCCAAGTTACGAAGGCTTTCGTGCTGAGATGTCATCCCAGTCAACTCAAGCAGAGGATGAGCAGGCATGGATTTCGAGGAGCTAAACTAAGAGAGAACGTAGCAGCTGAAATCCTAGATGTCTGTCTTGCCAATGCAGTAGCCAATATAGGATTGGGCAAAGTCTGCGAAGTAGACACTACAGACAAGACAGTGGATGCGGTGGTTAATGAGATACTTTCTATCTTGGAGAGGCGGAAAAAATGCAATGTTGGGATTGTTGATTGGTTGGGGCAGCTAGAAATGGAGGGGACTCTAGATCAGCATATGAAGGAGTTTTAGCTCAAGCGCTGGAGAATTTCTCTTCTAGTCAGCAGTGTAATTCCACGTCTGTTTGCGTATGCTTTGGCGTGACCGCTGAATTGCTGGGAAATCATAATTGGTCCGGGAACGCCCACATCTTCGGCTGCTTTGTCCATGTTTATGATCATGTTAACGCCTACTGTGCGTTTCCAAGCTCTGATCCAGACCAGTCTGTGCTCATTGCCCTTACGAATGACTAGGTCAAATCTGTGTGAAACCCCAGATCTTTTGCCTTCCCAGAGCATGTCACGTTCGACTTTGTAGCCCTTCTGACGGAAATAGGTTACAACAGAATCCATTAATGAAGCAGCACTCATTTAATTAGCGACCTCGGACAAGACAGTTCTGTTTGCTGCAGAGAAAAAGCTTTTGTTAAAGGAAAGGCACTCGCTGATGTATAGTGTGATTGTGTGCTACAGCTGCGGACACCTGCTCTTAGCCAAAAGCGATCAGAAGACAAGGCAGTGCCCGCACTGTGAAGCCAGAATCAACACTCAACGAGCCAGAACAGTCGCAACCGCAACAACTGCGAGAGACGCATCACAGCTCATCCGCGCTTTGAAACAGAATGAAGAAGAGCAAGACTGTCATAAGAGTTGATTTTGAGAATGTCTTTTCAATATTGAGTGCTGATACGTTTACCTTTTATATTTCCTGACCCAGAAAGCTGCAGATATTATGGAGGTCTTAGATTGAAGTTAGAGAAGATTGAAGTCTCAGGTCTCATAGTGCTGTTCGTTGGCGTGATTCTGTTGGCTGCCACGTTCTACAGTGCATTCGTATTCCTGATATCAGAGGTAACAATCGGACAGTCAATAGACCTTGCCGAGCTCTTTGGGAGCGCTCTCGCTCCGTTGATTGAGGCAATCATACATATCCTATACTTGGGCGTCATGGGATGGATAGGCTCAATCCTGACGATAAGAGGGGTTCAACTGCTGAAAAAAGAAAAAGAAGCGACCGCAACTCAACCTCAAGCCAGAACAGAAACCAAGCAAAATGTAGCTTCCTCAACTCCGCAGAATCAGCCTAAGCCTGAACTACCAAAAGAAGTCAAAGAACCTAAGAAAGCTGAAACGCCAGAGCAAGCGGCAGCTCCAAAGCAACCCGCTGAACCACCGAGAGAAGCCACAATTGACAAATCCGCTCAAAAGCCTGTCGAGTCCGCGACACCTTAGATCTCGTGTTTCCTAAGTGATACTTGATGAAACAGGCGGTTAGGGCGCTCGGCTGGGCGACAAGCATATTCTGGATCATGCTGTTGCTTTTCACTGTCACAGCCATGTATTCAGCGTTCCAGATTAAACCAAGTTTTGGTAAGCCATCTACAAGTACGTCAGGCGACACTTTGACGTTTTCTCTGCCTTTTATCTTGTTCAATGGGGGCTTCTATGATATATCAAAATTCAATGTTACGACACTGATCAGCGACGATCGCAGTTCTATCATATCACAGAACTCAACCTTTGTTCCAACAATACCTAGAGGCGTAAACACTTCCATCACACACAATATGTCCATAGACATCGGGCAACTAGCCACCACCGATCTCTCTCATCTGCTTTTCAACGATAGCGCACTCAATGTCGCCGCTGTATTGAAGTTGATCTATGCTAACGCCTTCCCTTTTGAAGTTTCAACCAACTTCACCATGCCATGGGGGGCACCCTTAGCCAATCTACGCCTTGGATCGCTCAGTTTTATGGGGGGATCAGTGTTCATGCCTCTTAGCTTTGAAAACCATTCTTACTTAGCCATGACTGGGACTGTGCGTCTTGAGCTTGTTGATGATACAGGACTTGTAGTAGGCGAAGGCGAATCAGAATTCAATGCCCCTCCTGATGGCAGATTCGATACAGATCTAGAGGTCTTCTTGTCAGGCGGCGCTGTAAACCCCAGAGCGCGACTGCATTTTTCTACACCATTCTTTAGTTATGGACCAGTGGTGATTTCCCTTGTTTGACAATGAGTCAGGTAGGCCGCTCTGGAGAAGGATGCTGCCTCGAATTATTAAAGCAGTGATTATGGGACTGCTCTACTTTGTCCTCTTTTACGCTGTGCCCATGCTTCTGGTCTCGCAAGTCTCTAGGTTTGCGCCTGAGCTGTTCTCTGACTATGGCCAAATCGTAACTCTGTTTGCTGCGGTGGTGATCTTCTTCGTTGTCGCCGGCGAAATTACGTCTGGAACTATATTTCAGCATGCCTTTAGCATAGGAAGGGCTTTGATTCTCATAATATTCTTCGTTGTAGCCCTGGACGGTGGCATTGTAAAACTGAATGTAGACGTTATAGAAAACATGCCCATAAACATAACAGCTGACTTGCGAGTCTATTTGATGATGTTGATCGTCATCGATCTGATTGGGCTGGCCAAAAGTGTGTTGCAGGCTTTGAACTTTCTGTCAGAAAGGACAGAGAAGCAGTTGCCGCAGCCTCAACCGGCAGATTAGAGTTCCCGCAAGACCTTGCTTCTCTCAAAGCTAGTTTTCGGTTTGTAATCCTTAAAGATGGCCTGGCGCCAACTACATTCCTAAGTGAACTCAGCTCTAATCGTTGAAGACTGTGTTCAATGCAGGCAAAAGCGGATACTTTCACGCTCTTCTCAAACTAAGAGGCTAGGTAAGACAGAAGACATCGAAACAGCTGACTATGGTTTTCAGCAGTATTTCTTTTTTCAGAGCGTTCACCCGTCGAGTTCACTTTAAGGCTTGTTGAACCGACGAAGCGAGGCAATTTCAAGAATGACGGTTATTTGTGATTCTGGTTCAATGAGATTTTATAGGCGAGTCTCTAGTCTTCAGCTTTTTTCACGCGTGGTCCTTCTTTCGTATCTTCTACAAGATAGCCTAGTTTTCTGATTTGTCCTCTTATGATGTCTCCTCTCGCCCAGTCTCTCCTTTGTCTGGCTTCTTCTCTTTGCATCACTAGGCTGTTGACTTCTTCTGGCACCATTTCCTCCCTAAGCTCGGGGATTATTTGGAAAAATTCTCCAGACTCTCGAATTGCTCCCTCAGCCTCTTTGAGATCTTCTTTTGAGAACTCTTTAGCATCGATTTGCCTGTTGACTAAGGAGATTATCTTGAAGAGGTGGGTCAGGGCTAATGGTGTGTTCATGTCCTTTTCCATTGGCTTGAAGAAGTCTTTCTTTAGCGTTTCGATTCGTCTAGAGAATGTGCGCCCGCGTGTTGTTGGTTTCCCCATGCAATCTCTTATCCTCTGAAGAGAGGAAACTATTCTTTCAACTTTGGCTTTTGCCGCTTCCAGGTCCTTCTCGTTGTAGTCTAAGGGTTTCCTGTAATGTGTGGAAGCAATCCACATCCGTATGGTTTCAGGTGAGTATTTACGTAGAGCATCCATAACAGTGATCATATTGCCCATGGATCTGCCCATTCTCTGCCCGTTTATTGTGAGCAGACCTGCATGAACCCAATATTTGACATAGGGTTTGATACCAGTTGTAGCCTCTGCCTGAGCAATCTCAGCTTCATGATGTGGGAAAGCGAGTTCAATCGCGCCGCCGTGGATGTCATATTGTGGACCGAAGTACTTCATGGCTATTGCTGTATCTTCTATGTGCCACCCTGGGTACCCTTCAGACCAAGGCGAGTTCCATTTCATGATATGTTCCGGGGTGGCTCGTATCCAGAGCGCGAAGTCTGCGGGGTGTCTTTTCTCCTCCCTTAGTTCCGCTCTGGCTCCCGGAATAAGTTCTTCAGGTTTCCTTCGTGAAAGCTTGCCATAGTCCTTGAATCTGGAGACATCAAAGTACACCGAGCCGTTTGCAACATAGGCGTAGCCATTCTCCAAGATTTTTTTCACTTGTTCTATGATCTCTTTTATGTGGTCTGTTGCTTTCGGCATCATGTCGGGTTTTTGAATCCTAAGTCTTTGGAACATCTCTAGCTCGTGTTTATAGTAGAAATCGGCGATTTCTGTTGGGTGTTTCTTTTCTTCTCTGGCTTTCTTGAGCATTCTGTCTTCGCCTGTGTCTAGAAGGTGCCCTACATCAGTTACGTTCTGTATGTATGTGACTTTGTAGCCCGAATGCCTCAGAAACCTAGTCAGCGTATCGTAGAAGGCATAGGTCCGCACATTACCCAAATGGATGTAATCATAGACTGTTAAGCCGCAGACAAACATTTTCACTTCTTTGTTTTTCAAAGGCTTGAAGACTTCTCTCTTCTTGGTCAGGGTGTTAAATAGCCTAATAGGCATCTATTCTGCCAACTCCTTATTGTTGTATGATGGCTGCACTAAAAAACCCACTGCTGGAGTATCAGCAGTAATCGAGGCAAAGATTAACCCTCTGAAGCAAGCCTCGTACCATCCAAAGCTATGCCATGTGATTGCATGCCTATAAAGATTTCAGGAACCAGGAACAAGCCTCTCAACATCGAAGACTAGTGAATTAGGAATGGATGCACATAGAGGAAGTTCCTCGTTACATGCTTAAATGATGAGAAGTATAACAGATGTGCTCGCTTGCTGGTATGCAGCGCCTTGCCACCTCTACTACTGCTGATGGTTGACAACTCTATTATATGCAGTCAAAGAGACAGTATCCAGTTGTAGCGATGGTTGAGGAATGTCTAAAGTCTACATCCTAAAAACAAGCGACAGAGCAACAGGGGTCTCTAGGCTGCTCACTCCATTCAACCTATCAGAGTTTAAGGGGAAGAAGATCGCTCTGAAGGCTAATTACAACAGCGCTGACCCGTTTCCAGCATCGACCCATTTGGATACCTTAGCCGCTATAGTTAAGGAACTTAGAACTGCAGGCGCGTCTGAAATAACTTTAGCTGAACGGAGCGGCATGGGCTTGACCCACGAAGTCCTATTCAAGATGGGTGTCCAGAAGCTATCTGAACAGCTTGGTTTTAGCATAGTCGCTTTGGACGATCCTGATGAAAGGCTGTGGGTGCGCTTCGACCCATCCCCTGCCCTGCATTGGGAAAACGGATTTTGGGTAGCTAAGGTTTTCATAGAGGCTGACAAGGTTGTTCAGACCTGCTGTCTGAAAACGCATAGATTTGGTGGGCATTTCACGCTTTCGCTTAAGAACTCCATAGGATTAATTGCTAGGTATGGACCGAAAGACGGATACAACTACATGGGAGAATTACATTCCTCAAAACATCAGCGCCTAATGATTGCCGAGGTGAATTTAGCGTATA
>CAYLSJ010000037.1:6096-9766 GCA_964386655.1 uncultured Candidatus Bathyarchaeia archaeon
CGGAATACTCAAGATGGGTTAAAGGGGAAAAGAGAATGGATTTGGGGCTTAAGAATCGAGTTGCGATCGTTACAGGGTCAAGTCAGGGCATCGGAAAGGCGATTTCGCTTGGCTTGTCTCAAGAAGGAGCTAAAGTCGTGATATGTGCGAGAAGAACAAATGCTCTTTCAAGCGCTGCAAGAGAGATTCAAAACAATACAGGCAACGAAGTCATGTCGATTGAGGCTGATTTGACCAAGCATGAAGATATCGACAGGCTCATCACTGAAGCTTACAACCATTTCAAGAGAATTGACATTCTAGTCAATAATGCAGGCGGTCCGCCTTCTACGACTTTCATGGAAACGTCGAATGAGCAGTGGCAAGACGCATACAATATGCTGTTGAAGAGTGTTGTCCATGCGTGCAGAGCCGTGATTCCGCACATGCAGAGAGCAAGGTGGGGCAGAATCATCAACATGACATCATTCGTTGCCAAGCAGCCCTCTGACAGACTTGTACTGTCAAACACTTTGAGAGCCGGAATCTTCGGGTTGTCCAAGACTTTGTCTAATGAGTTGGCGCCCTACAGCATACTTGTCAACGCGGTTTGCCCCGGTTGGACACGTACGAGGCGAGTTGAGGACTTGGCGAAGACTCGTGCAACAGAGGAGAGGAAGACTCCTGAAGAGATAGTAAAGAACTGGGAAAGTCAAATCCCCCTAAGACGATTGGCTCAGCCCAGTGAGATAGCTGACCTGGTGGTTTTCTTGGCATCGGAGCGAGCAAGCTACATAACTGGTGCAGTCATACAAGTGGACGGAGGCGTGATAAAAGGGCTTTACTAGCCTTTGCTGGTTTTGCCGTTATGAGGAGCCAGCGTCATCTCTTATTGGCACCCTCATCTTCGGTTTCTTTCTGCTTTGCCCTGAAGAACAAACCCGAAAGCAACACTCCTGCAGGAGCACTTTCAAGCGCGCACTGCAACTGAATAAACGACTGAACAAACCGATGTCCTTTCTCAGTTGCTTCGTATTTCTGTGAGTTCTTGATGAGCAGACCTTGGGATTTTAGAAAACTGGCGTAGGTCTCGAACTGCTTAAAAGTGATGTTAGCGTTGTACAAGATTTGTGTTTTCAGTCTTGGCTGCATGCAGAACGCCAATATATGAGCTATGATCTCTAGTCTTCCCCGATTCATTTTGTTCGCCTTTATTCACCGCGACCATGCATTGATTTAAACAGTGGCAAGTCAACCCCATGCTTCCGTATTCGTGGAGTTCATCTCAAGATTCAGGCTCAGAAAGTGGACATGAGTGAAGTACAAAGGCTCTGATTCATCCTTCTGAGTTGTGCTTCTTCTGTGCCCTAATCCAGCCTTAGCTAGTTCCTCCGGACACATTGGACAATTAGCATGGATCTGCCTACTCTTTAGTGCAGTTTGCCGCTCATCTGTGCTCAACGTTCCTTCTTGTCCAGAATGAGTATGCGATCTTGACGGCATGTTCTTCGTCCTCCGAACTCGCTTGCCAACGCATCAAGCTATTAAATGTGTGTGACTGTGGCACAACAGCAACAGAGCCGCATCTCAAGACTTAAGAAGTTGAATGAATGCTACAAGGTTTTTCAGAATTCGGATTCTCTGTGCATAATGAATATAGTTCGCCCTAACCATATTTCATTCTGAGTTAAGGGCTTGCTCTTCTTCCCTAACTCAGCGGAGTGGTGCTGGATTTGGTGGCAGCGATTGGCAGAGCAATGCTTGAAATCGAGTCTAAGTTTCAGAAGTTGTTCACGAGCTTGTCCTATCGTTTTGAGAATCTTATTGGAATGATGAACGACGAAAGTGAGACTGCACAATCCCCAAGAGTTTTCTACCTCATCAGCCTGGTGCTTTTAATATCGCTGATTTTCCTATCGCCTGACAGAATACTGCAAGTTCTTCCACCTTTTGAACTGAATTCGGGATTGCTCGAGAAAATCCAAGATATGGTAAGGTTACTCCGGAAATTCACGCCAATCTAAGGGTTATCTGCGCACATTCCTGAAGATGCAGTTGAGTACGTACATGTTTTCATACGAGATTGTGTTAGCTGATTGGCTTCGCTTCAGACTTGTAGTGTATCAAATATGCAAGATTGGAGCGAGAATTCATATCAGACGACAACAGACTTAATATACACGATACACTTTCCCATATAGGCAAGGAGCTTGGAGCAAGATCTCCTTCCCAATGTCGAGATTGATCGGAGGTGAACTGTGAGAAATGAGCACGTCGCGAAAGAGCCAAAGAACATTCGTAACCGTAACCGTGATCACCGTGATCGCAATAGCAACTGTCTTCATAGTTTACGCAGCCGTCATAGGAACGTATCCCGGTGGAAACGTCAACATTCAGCAGATGGTCGGTGAAATCAACTATTGGGGAGAAGGCTCAACAGCATGGGCAACAAGTATAAGCATAGGCAACGGCACCTCGTGGTATGCAAGACTTAACCTGACAAGTAACATTCCATCTCAGACGGTGAACGTGACATGGACGCTTCAATGGCTGAACGGCAGCAACTGGGACACTGTGTCCACGACTGCACCAGAGACTCAGGTAACACTGACTGGAGTAGCCACTCAGGTCTACGTCACGACTGGTGGTACCGAGCCTGGCAACTATGACTGGGGAACATATACACAGACTGTCGACCGAACCTACCGAGTGAAAGCTGTAGTTGAGACACCTTAAGAGTGATCGTAAATGGCTCTCTCCTTTGATTTGCTTACGGCATTGACTGTGTCTGGCATACTGACGATTCTAGCAGTCTACTTCATCGTGGTCTTCAAGAAGGGCTGGCTTAGGGGGGAATCAAGGACAGATCAAGCATATTACCTATGCCCCAACCAGAGGTGCAGAAGAGTCTTCAAGAAGCCTGTCTGGCTTACCGATTTGTCTAGAACTCCACCAGAATCCTATCAGGCCTGTCCGCACTGTGGCTTTAGCATTCAAGCGATGTCTTCTTCAAATCTCCAACCCAGCCCCATATCCAGCGTTGCGTCTCAACCATCTCCGTCACGCAGCGATGTCGGAACCTCAAGCGACAGACCACCCTTCACCCGCAGCGAAGCCATTCCAACTAAGGCGAGCGTCAAGCGTGAACCCTTCAAATCTGACCTTCAGGTTGACAGCCCGAAAGAGCCGGAGAGGCCAGAAAACGGGAGAGCGCCTAAGTCTATTTTCCAATCTCCTCAAATCCAAAAGGAAACGCCTCAAAAGCAGACAGAGGCACCTAAGAAAATCATGGAAAAGAATTCTTCGCAGAGCCCTAAGAAGTGCTCCCATTTTTTTGGATATGTCAGAACCCTTCCGAAGAACACTGCGATTCCAGATGAGTGTTTGTGGTGTCCATCCATAGTTGACTGCCTAACGCATGAAACAAAAGTGGAAGCAGAAGCCTAACACGTTCACACAGGCTTCAAGAACGTTGAACCAGTTCCGAACAACACTTGCTGTAACTTACTAGCTAAAGCAACCCTCGGGAGCATAAGCAGCCATCAAGCCCGACTTCAATGCAACCTAAGTCATGCAATATTGAATGCTCCGGCCGGGATTTGAACCCGGGTCGGTGGCTCGAGAGGCCACTATACTTGACCGGACTATACTACCGGAGCCCTGAGTGTGCTGCTCTTTTCATTCGCGTTTC
>CAYLSJ010000038.1:0-9496 GCA_964386655.1 uncultured Candidatus Bathyarchaeia archaeon
CGACGTGGTTTTGCCCGCACCAGTGGCACCTACAATCATTATTGGCATCTTATTTTCAATGAGTAGCCACAGATAGGCGGCAATAGACTCGTTTATGGTCTCGTTGTCAATCAAATCCACAATTGTGAACGGGTCTTCGCGGAACTTCCTAATCGTGAAACTTGTTCCAAAAGGTGTAGTTTCTCTTCCATAGGACACAGCTAAGCGGTGCTGTCCGGGCAGGGTTACGTCGACAATTGGAAACGCGATGCTGATGTGCTTGCCAGCTTTGTGCACGATTTTCATAATGAAGTCGTTGAGTTCTTCTTCATCTGTGAAGAAAATGTTAGTTTTGATGTTTTCGTAGACTCGATGCCACAGAAATATGGGCTTGTCTAAGCCGCCGCAACGCACGTCCTCAACGTAGGGATCGTGCATTAACGGGTCTATTTTGCCGTAGCCCACAATGTTTCTTTCAAGATAATACTGGATTTTTCTGATGCCGATCGGTGAGATTCCATTCAATGCTTTCGAATGCTTCTCAATTATTTTTGGTAGCTGGCGATTGAAGGACTCGTTGAGAGCCTCCTCAACTCGTGGAGCCTTCAGCTCGTATTCTAAGATGTTTCTCATGCGGTCAAAAGCATCGATCTCCTCTTTCTCTAGGGGCAACTCGTCAACTATGTAAAGCAGTTCAGATGTGGCTTCATTTTGGACCACTGAGGCATAGGAGAACGGCGGCTTGAGCGGGTATGTTTCTACTTCACTGTGTCCTTCAGGTGCTCCTTGACGCTTAAGACCTAATGATCCGACAATTGTCTCTGAAGGCACCTCTTCAGATGAGCCATTTATGGTCTTCTTGTCTGTTTTTTCTCGTTTCAGTTTCACTTCTGCTTAACCTCCAGAAGAAGAAAGATACAACTGCGGAGTTGAATTGTTCATGTAAGCCTCGAGAATGACTGCTCCATAGCCTGAGGCATAGTAGCCTGATGCAGAAATCGCGTTAGGCAAGTAGACTATGCTAGGAGGGGTTTCATCGATTATTTGACCTAGGGCGCCTTCTATCCATGCGTTTGAGGAGTCGTTGCGGGCGCGCAGCCAGTATTGTTTTGTGCCGATTGAAGCTGGTAATTGCAGCGAGGCCTCGATAGAGGCGTTGGTTGATGCAGCAAGTGTTATGAGTTCGCTTCCTTCTGCTGCAATCTGACTGAGCATGTTTCTTAGCTGTTCGATTTCTGAAGAGGTTCTTAGTGAGGTTGTGTAAGAGTTGACTGCGGCAACCAGCAGTGATCCGATGACTGCTAATGCGATCATGGTGTAGATGTGGCTTGGAATGGTTGAGGGCATATGCTTCACCAGTCTACGTCTTCCATTTTGACGTTGCAGATTATGGTTTCCAAGTTGACTATGGCTCCTTGCGAATTGCTTGAAATGGGCAAGGAAACCTCGCCTAGGACTCCGTCTAAATCTGCCTTTATCGATAGTGATGACAACGGAGAAGTGAAATTGTAGGTTTGCAGGTTTGATGTGACGTTTAAGCAGCTTGCTTTTAGTGAGAATGCTCCCAATCTTATCATGCTTTCCGACGCATTTAGACTAATAATGTAGATTCTTATACTATTCACTGGTTTGCCGTTGCTTGAGCCAGTGAGAGTGGTGCCAGCGAGGGGGCGGTAAGACAATGTTATTTCATAGTATTCGTTGCCCTGAGAGATTTGGAGTTGAGTCATAATGGTTGAGCTTTGGTTAATGATGGAACGGCTATCGCCTTTCAGAAACAAGTCGCTAAATGCTTCTTCTGAAGGTGGAAGTTCGTAGAGCGCCTCGCCTACTGCACTGCTGAAGAAAACCTCGTAGAATGATGAATTATCAGTTATATTAAGGATTAATAGTTTGTCAGTGGGCACGACTTTGAACTTGCCTCCAAAGTCGCCGAACTCGTAGATTTCGTAGGCGCCTGGAGACCACGACACGAATTTGACGATTTTTTCGAGTGAAAGCATCTCCTGCTCTATGCCCGTAGTCTTCAATGCCAATGCTTTGTTACTGATTCTGGTGATTGAGAAGTAGTAGGTTGCTGTGATCAAAATGATTAGAGACACGAATAGTATGAGAAAAGTGACAGGGAGGGCTATGGCTTTTACAGAAGATCGGAAGTTGCTCAAGTTTCCTCTTCCTTTATGCTTAGCCATGCTGCCCACTACGCCAGCGTGAAGGTTGATTGATGGAAACGCTACTTCTGATGGAGCAATGAATATGATGATTTGTGTGTAAACTTGTACTACATATCAGAAAACAGCATACGTATTCTGGCTTGCCTGGTCTTCTTATTAGAAATGCAAGAAACAAAAAAAAGAAAAAGGGTTAAAGTCGAAAGTGGGCTGAAATCTGTCTTCTTAAGCAGATGCTTGCACGTTTGCTTCCTTGTAGTATTGAGCGTTCGCTGTGAAGATGGTTACGCCAACAGTTACACCGATGTCGCTGACTGATAGGCTGTCTGGGTTCGTTACGTAGACGATCATGCTCCAGCTGGATCTTAAGATCATGTCTTCTCCCGCTATACCTCGTGTCAACGGATAAGTCGTCCCCGTTCCCCCAGGTTGCACACTTTTACCTAGCAGTGTACCGTTCGCGTTTGGTGCAAGGTACGTCAGATCAGGAGATATTGCATTCTGGGTCTTGTTGTAGTAGATAGTGTCCCACTCGCTTTCCTGTCCTCGAACACATATCTTGTCAAGCACTAGGTCACGTCCGCCAGTGTTAACAATAAGGAAGGCAGCTTCCGAAAAGGTTGTACCATTGTGCCAGAAGTGGAGCTTTTTCACTTGAATGCTCTCTTCTTGAACCCTGGTCGTTGTCACGTTGATTGCATAGAAAGTAACCACTGTTGCCAAAAGCACTGAAACTACCAAGATTATCAGCGTTGTCACTACAGTGCTAAGCCCTTTCTTACTTCTCGATAGAGTCTTCATTCTCTTTTTTCCTCTCCATTTTTGGTGAACGGAGAGGTTCGCATCTTAAGAAATAAGATAGTTTGTGCGTAGAACTGTACTACACATCGACAAACAATGATGTTGAAAAGATGAGAAAAGCGAAAAAGGAAGGCTGCTTACGCAGCCGCTCCAACATTGCATTCTTTGTTCCATTGAGCGTTTGCAGTGAACACCGTAAAGCTAACGGTGACCCCTATGTCATTAACCGATATACTGTCTGGATTCGTTACATAGACGATCATGCTCCAGCCAGATCTCAAGATCAGGTCGTCGCGGGCTTGAGTAAGAGTGAAATTCGTTGAACTCAAAGTGACGCTCTTTCCTAAAAGTGTCCCGTTCGAGTTTGGATTAAGATAGTACAAGTCCGGTGAAATGCTGTTAGTTGTCTTGTTGTAGTAGACTGTGGACCACATGCTTTCTTGGCCTCTGATCGCGATTTTGTCTATGACGACGTCGCGTCCGCCAGTGTTGATTATCAGAAATGTCGCTTCAGCAAAGGTCGTGCCATTGTGCCATATATGTTGCTTAAATATTTGTAGGCTTTCCTCTTGCACTCTGGTCGTTACTACGTTTATGGCGTAGAACGTAACAATGGTGGCAAGCAGCACTGCAACTACCAAGATGATCAAGGTCGTAACAACAGTGCTCAGCGCCTTTCTACTCTTTATGACTTTGTTCATTCGTTCTTTCGCCTCACGGATTAGCTGTTTACATTAGATAATGCCCTGAGTTAACTATGAGGATTCGTCTGTAGCAACAAGCTACGCAATTCAAGAATTCTGATGTTCAATTAGAACGTCGAATCTAAGTAGTTCTTGACAAGGCCACGATGCTAGCTGCTCCACAACTCTGAGAAAAGAGCGTCCAGAGCTCTGATAAAAGCTTCATAATTTGTCCACAATGCCGCGAGTTTCTCTCTCTTTTCTCCAACATCGTCCTTTTCCTCACCATTCTTGCTTATCACGAACAGAAGCTGCTCTCCATCAACTAAGACGAAGCTTGAAAGATCACTTGGGCATGTAGATGAGCTCTTGACGCCGTTTAGCTTCAGTTCTTTAATGAAGAACCTGCTCTTAGGTGAATCCTTAGTCAGGAGTCGAACTGACAAATCCTTCTTTTCAACTCTCTCAAGCTTGTCTAACAGACCTGAATGATAGAATCTGGAAATGTCCGAGTCTGACGCAAACACGCAGATGTCTTCCTTGCCTTGTGCAAGTATCTCCTCAGCCTTCAGATTGATCTGCTCCTCGCCTTCCAAGATTTGGAAGACTTCTTTCTTTGAAAACTCAACCTCCGCTTTGGGAAGAGACACCCACAGCGAGACTAGATCTCTCTTTTTCCTTTCCAGAAGCTGCAGCCTAAGCCTCTTGCTTTCGATCAGAATGTCCAAAGTCTTTTCAAAAGGAGTTGCGACGAATTTCAGTGGTTTCTCGAAAACCGAAGAAACCAAGCCCATCTTCTCCAGGTCTCGCAGTATTCTGTAAGTCTCAGTTCGATGTAGAGAGATAACTTCCGAAACTTCACTTGCCTTGAGCATTCCAGTTCTGGCCAAGTAAACGTAGACTCTGATTTCATTCTTTGATAATCCAAGTTTAGCCAAGGCGTTTTCAATGGCTTCTAAAGATTGGAGGGCACCTTTATCCTTCATAACGAATTTGTAGAGCCCTGCCTTTTCATCATAGAGTCTGACAACGCTGTCAGGTTTCTTCGTCGGGGGTTCCATGGTCGTCAACGTTCTCACTTTTGAGCATGATTTCTATTCGGAAGTTGATAGCGAGTTTCGACTTGTTTCATATTTTATACTTCTGAATTCAGAATCTGCATTGACAATCAAGCTTGATCCGTGAAGGGCCCAGTATGTAGCAGAAGGCTATATACAAAACATCATATGGCTTCCTCGTCGTCTTGTAAGATTCGCAACAATACCACACCATCTAATCGGGGGTATGACTATTGGAAAAAGTCGAAGTTGACCAGAAAAGCAGTGGAAATTCCCAACCGCTCATATTGGCAGACACGTCAACAGGAACAGGGCATACATTAAATGAGCAAATGCAGGAATCTCTCAAAATCCTAAGTGAAGAAACCCTGCAGTTAAGCGAGCTTATATGGCAAGAAGCCAAACTTGCAAGAGAATTTTGTGCACTGCTGAAGCAGGTCTTGAAGCAGTTGAACATCTCATTCAATCTGCCTGTCAACGTTTTTCCTCAAGGAGCGAAGCTCCAGCAGGCCATCTTAAACTCCTCAGGGCATTTGATCTTAATAAACGACAAGAATGAAGTGGAGTCCAAGGCTTTGGAGGACAATCCACCAGACATCGTGTTCAACTTGGTTTCGGTCATCATTCCTGAATTAGGCAAGTCGCTGAGCCTCCATAGGCAAAAGATCAGCGTTAGAATCGACCTTTTCGACAGGGTAAATAGGGAGTTAAGAAATCTGCGAAACATGTCTGATACTCGCTCAAACAAGCTTGATGAAGGCAGCAACCACATCGAAGATGGAATAAGAAAGACACTGTTGAATCAGAACAAGGAGACCACTGAGCAGCGAGCGCAGTAAAGGAGCCAAAAGAGTTGCAGGAATGCTTAGCCACAGAAATACGCAGCTTCTATTCACTACGAGATTTACGTGACACTGTTGAAAAACAAATCGAACAGTACAAGGCGGTGAGCGATGAATACAGTCAGTGGCTAGGCTCCTTCTTGAGAGACATGGAAGCAACACATGGTAACCAAGAGTGGTTCAAGAAGTTGGCAACGCTGCAAAAGCTTCCACAGACAAAAGCTAAGAAAGAGACAGAGAAGGGCGCTAAAAAGGAGAAATCCAAGAAGTCTGGCTCATCGTCAGAATGGATTTCTTACAGAGATGTCATGCTTAGCGCGAGCGAACAAGGAGAGGCTGAAATACTTTTTGACGCCATAGACGAAATCAACAGAAAAGCAGAGCAGCTCAGCAAAGTGAGAGGCACATTAGACAATCTGGAAAAATCAGCGCTTGGAAAAGACATAATCTACATCGTGTACATACACAATAACGTTCCAGAAAAGATAGTGCTACGCCATAAACGAGACAAGGAATTCGCTGAGAAATTCAAGTTCATAGCTGACTTTTCTATGCTGAAAGAAGTCTATCCTTAACCTGACCTATGCCATGGCGCTTAGCTCGAAGAAGGCGTCAACAAATTTCTTCATTAACTCAAAAGGGTTGTCCACGACGCAGTTTATTCTGAAGTAGTTCTTGACTGCTCTGCTTCTAACACCGATTCCTATTACGCCAGTGCCCGAGTTCTCGATTTTCTTAACGCATGAGCGCAACGCATCTTCGGCTCCAACATATCCCGATGGGAAGAAGTCTGAAACAACAACCATGAGTTTGCTTTCTTCGGTTCTCTTTTTCAAAATCCGTGTTGCCAGCATCATGGCATCGGTCAAATAGGTCATGCCGCCTTGATCCAAGCCTCCGATTCTTGCACGTATGCGGTTATTGTAATTTTCTGAAAAATCCTTCACAACGTAAAACCTGTCATTGAAGGCAAATGCGCTCCAAGCGTTTTGACTTGGGAAAAGGCTACGTGCAACCTCGCTTAGACACAAGGTTATGCCACGAACTTCTCCGGTAAACGACTTCAAGCTATGACTTGCATCAACTAGAACCACCCATGCATCTTCTCTGGACTGAAGCTCATCTCGAACAAACACATCTGTTCGCTGACTCTTGCTGGCGACCACTTGAATAGCTTCCTGCATGTCCAGAGACCCCATCTCATGCCTGTAATCCTCGCCTGCAAGATTTTTCATCAACCGAAGCCTGTCCAGAACACGCCTTATCGGGCTTGAAAGGAGGGTTTTACCGTAAACATATTCTGAAAAATCCTCATGAGGAAATTCGAAGGAGCGGAAACGTGAGCCATTTCCTAATATTCTGAGGTTTTCCAGAATTTTCCTTTCTGCGTTTTCTTTGGATTCCCATGCTGAAAAGACTTGAGAAACTTCGTTTCCAAGTGCTTTGTCCGCAAGCCCTTCGACTCCATTGTTGGCTGATGCCTGAAGTGTAGCAAGAGATCCCTTCAGATTCTCTTCGATCTCTCTTTGAGATGGTACGTCGCTTCCAAAGAAAACCGAATCACTGCCATGATTCTCGGTGTAAAGAAGAGAGGGCACTTCCGTCGGTTCTCCATATTTCATCATTGCCTCATACATCATGTCCGCCGTCGCAAGCCTCTGCAGAAGAGAAAGATCTGTGATTCTTCGCGAAATATCCTCGTTCTGCTCGGAAGTTGATATTTTGCCAAGCTCGTTTTGAACAACTTTCTGAGTTTCGTTTAGAGCAGAAGCGATGACGTTGACATCGGTTGCCATGCGAGCTTGCATGTTTCCTCTAACTGCACCAGTTGCATAATCAGAGATTAAGCATGCCATAAAACGCAGCGCTGGATCAAGAATCAAGTGAGCTGGCTTCATCTTAAGGTAAGAAACAGTGTCGGCTATGGCTACATCTCTTATAAAAGGCGTCCAAAGCGTCTTTAAACCAGCCTTGACCACAGCGTCTTCAAGCATGCTAACGATGAAAGTTGCTGCATCTATGTTCTTACTCTTTGACCAGTCGGCGTATGCTTCATAATTCGACGCTGCAACATGCATGCTTAAGTGGAAAACCGACGCCTTAAAGGTCTGCCATAGAATCCTCTTATGCACATCATTACCAGAGTCGAAAAGCAAGCCAAGATAGCTTATTCGTCCGTCTTTTCTTCTTTTGGGCTTCGCTAGACAGATGACGTAGCCACGTTTCTCTTTCCCTAGCGTAGGGTATTTGACATCGTCTCGGAGAAGAATCTTTACGTCTTCATGTTTCTTCTTCGTGATCTGAAACGACGTCAACCAGGCATATTCAAAAAGGTCCAAGCTCCATGCGACCCTTGTCTATTTGCTGCCAAAAACCGCGTAGATTACCCGTCGAACCATGCTTTGAATTTCCACATCATCGCTTGTCATGCCGATTATGGTTTCTTCAGCAGTTATCTGAGGAGTGCTGCCGTCGGCAATCAATGTAGCCCAGTTGATTAAATCGCCAGGGGATGGACCGTATGGAAGTTCTCCGTTCTTGTATTGGCGTCGAAGTTCAGCGCCAACCTTGATTATTTTTGTTGCAATGTCTTCAGGCACTCCACTTCTTTTTTGGATGAGCGCGATTTCATCTGGACAGATCTTATCCCCTACGCTTAGATAGTCGAAATTTATCCACACCGACATTCGACGCCTAAAAGCAGCGTTCAATGGCTTGGTGCCTGCGAACTCGCCTGAGAATGGGTTCATTGATATGATTAGATATCCGTACGGGTGGCGATGAACTATTTCATTATCCTTTTCGGTGAGCACGATGTGTCCACGGGTGTCTAACAGTGGGTTCAATCGTGTTGCCACATCTTGCTTCATCATGTTGGCTTCGTCTAGATAGAGGATACCGCCGTTTCGGCACCACATAATGATTTGGCCGTCAATCCAGTTCTCTTTTCCCAGCCCAATGTATCTTCCGAACAAGTCGTATGTTGATGTCTGGAGCCCACAGTTAATCTCGTACATTGGTAGGCCTCCGATTTCAGCTACAATGTAGACGACGTGGGTTTTTCCTGTGCCGCTAGGACCAATTAGAGCACATTGTTTGAAGTAGTAGAGGGAACGGATGATGCGTTCAACGTATTTTTCGCCGCGGTCAACGTAATCCGGCGTGTTTCTTGGAATGAGGCTTGACAAGGATTCGTGAAACATGAAGTCAGGGTGCAGATTGTATTTGCCTGCGCCGTATTTATCATAGAGCGGCGATATCTGATGCTGTTCAGGTTTGCGTATGGAGAGGAGCAGTTTTGCATTGTTGACTTCGATTCTGGTTTGTGTTTCGTTGAAGCGCACCGTTTCCTTTTGCTTTTTCTGGCCTTGATGTCCAAATCCTAGGGCGGCTTGTTCTTTTTCATTCTCTGTCGTGGTAGAAGTCATGTGTGGTGCCCTTCAACGTTGATAGTAATGTAAGGTATCGTAAAACTTAAGCATTACGAAGTCATACTCTTATTTAGAGCCACACGCCCCAAACGTGTGTGTAGAGCCATGTTACACACAAAACAACTTTCATGTTTCAGTTTTAGGTTTGTCTGGCGAAACAATGGAAGACCCGACCATACTGTTTTCGTAGGGAGGAGCATCAACTATTGAGCCCGTGACCAACTGGGTAGACGTTTCAGTACTGGTCGAAATCACGAGTCTATTAGCGACGCGACTAAGCGAAGGCATCGGGTCAACAGGCGTCAGATTTGACTTGAGCGTAAAACTAGAAGAGAAAGAACGCCGAAGCGGCAAAGTCGTAGTCCTATTCGGCTTGACCGTAAAGACCAAACCCAACGTTGTGAAATACGACGTTGAAGGCAGCGCAACCCTGAACGGAAAAGACGCACTTATCGACCAAATGCTGAAGAATGATCCAAAGAGTAATGTTCCACTCGTCTTTCAACGTGTTTACCAACACGTTTTCACCGC
>CAYLSJ010000039.1:0-9425 GCA_964386655.1 uncultured Candidatus Bathyarchaeia archaeon
GCAGATTTGACAATGGCTTTAACGACCACCACAGCAACTTTTGGAACGCTTCTCGCAGTGATCACAGCTGGACTCATGTTTACACAAGAAGCATTCAGCCGACTCGCAAGCGAACTAAACGAAAAATCACCCACCTACCTCACTGAAGTCTTATCTTTAGAGAAGATTCAATCTATTGTAGCCCATTTACTTGCTTTGCGAAAAAACTTCACTCAGTTTGCCGCGACTACTTCAATCAAGGAAGAAAGAGCGCTTTACACCAGAATCGCCACAAAAGCTTCTGATCTCTTTGTTGACCTTGCGGTGATTCTGAAGCTTAAACTTAGGCAGCAAGGATTACCTGACACTGACCTTCTGGTTTCAGAAATGGATTCGACTTATTACAACATTTACCAAAAGACAAGGCGAAACGTCAAAAGAGAATGGCAACTACTGAGCATCATTAAACGAATCGTTGACACATGGGAAGGGCAGACTGCCTTCTTCGTTGAAACAACAAGCCAACCTGCTCTCAAAGCTGACCTCAAGAATTCCATAGCCATCCTGAAACTAAAGGAGAAAGTGGATCAATCATCGGCAGATATCGCCAAGGAAACTGCGAAAACATTGAGTGAGATAGATGACGAATTCAACGGACTCAGCAAACGATTTCATGAAGATAGAATACCTCAGCTATTGTCTCAGATGGTGCAAGCAAGCACTCTACGGGGAAAATACTTCTACCTAACGTTGATTTTTGTTGCCACTCCTCTTCTTGTTAACCTCATCATTTTGCCACAGCTTTCGCAAGCAACAGTGACATTCCTCCAGCCTGTTGTTTGGGTGACCAGTTTGCTGAGCGTTATCGGTGTTATCTTCCTGTTTTTGTACATTTACAAGATTCTCAACACATAGAAGCGTTAATCTGTGTCTAAGGTCATCTTCCCTATTCTAGCTGAAATCTAAGCAAGGCTGAAGACATGCCCTTGAAGGACAACGTGATCCAGAGTCTCAGAAAAACTGTAGGCAGCTCAAGCGTCCTGACAGACCCTGAAGACTTGTACGTGTACTCCTTTGAACAGTTTTTCAGACAGAAGCAGTATTCAAGACTTGACGCTGTTGTCAAAGTCAGCTCTAGTCAACAAGCCGGCGAGATTCAAGAATTGGCGCAGAAAGAAGGCATTCATGCTTTAAAGAGAAGCGAAGAGAAAAGTAGATTTCCGCAGAGTATGTCGCATGCAACAATCTTAATTGACGACGTTGCTCCGCCTGAACTTGAAACCCTCTTAAAAGCAGACGAAAAGCAACATGCCAGCGCAGAGTTGGAACAAGAGATACGCAAAGCTGGATACGGCTCTTTCCGAAATTATGCCTTAGCGCTGAAATCCCTTTTCTCCAGACTGCCCTCAGAGAAATGCCTCACATGCAAAGTGTGCAGCGGATACTGCACCGTGTCTCCATCCTTAAACTATGTTGAAACATGGTCATCAAAAGGCAGAACCATCCTAACTCGCGCCTTATCTAACAGCGAATTACAGCCTTCACTTAAGATGATTGATGTTCTCTACTCGTGCAGCCTCTGTGGACTCTGCTTCGCACCTTGCTTCGAAAGCACACAAGTCAGGAAAGCCATATTGGATGCACGTCACCGCCTCGCGGAAAAAGAGCAGGCGCCTGAGCTTTTCACAGCCACAGCCAAGAACATCTTCGAATTCGGAGACCCAAGCGGAATGCCTCCTAGCAAACGCACAGCTTGGATACAGCAACTTCCACAGAAAAGTGTCTCTCCAAAGAAGGCTTCAGTTCTCTACTGGGCTGGATGCGTGACTTCAACGCGCACACCGAACACATCCAAAGCAGTGAGCAACTTGCTGAATCGAGCAGGAGTTGATTTCACCTATTTGGGTGAGGAGGAGGGCTGCTGCGGCTACGTGCTACTTGCCACAGGACTCTGGAATGAAGCCAAGCAAAACGCAATCAGACTCATCGAAAGAGTGCAGGCAACTCATGCTGAAGCTCTTGTTACAACTTGCGGAGGCTGCTACTACACTTTCTCTAAGCTGTATCCCGAAATATTAGGCATGGAACTACCGCTTCAAGTCTTCCACACTACGCAACACATCGAACAACTCATAGAGGAAGGGGCAATTGTGCCGCGCAGCTTGAACTGGAGAGTCACGTATCATGACCCGTGCTCACTAGGACGACATTGCGGAGTCTTCAATGCGCCTCGAAACATAATCAAGGCTGTACCTAATCTTGACTTTGTGGAAATGCCATTGAATCAACAGCGTTCCAGATGCTGCGGCGCAGGCGGCGGACTTTGGTCTTACAACAACACTGTGGCAACTAACTGCGCAACTGAAAAACTTATCAGAGATGTGACTCCATTAGGCGTCTCCACATTGATCACTGCATGCCCATCATGCCACATCAACCTACGAAACGCTTCAGCCCGAAGCACCTTAGCCATCAAAGTGTACGACATGGCGGAACTAGTTGAGTCAGCCACATCGACCTAGTGTGCTGTTAACAATTTCTTCATCAGTTCTGAGAATCGTTGAGCTGCTACACGTTGCTTCATCATGTTGGCGGTTGTAGCCTTAACATACTGTAAGGCTTTCGGGTCACAGAACTTGGCGCACACAGGTTCACCGCTGCACAAGTCGCATTTCAGAATCCGCCCCTTCTTGAGGTCAATTTGAGCCCCGGCGAAGGGACAGTAGAATGCGCAGAGTCGGCAACCTACGCAAACGTTAGCATCAATCACTACAGCACCAGTTTTCTCATCACGGCTTATAGCCCGCACTGGACAGACTGTCTGGCATATGGGCGACTCGCACTGCACACACAAAACAGGGATGTACAACCCTGCGGTTTCCCACTTAGCCACATGAATCCGCGCCAAGGCTGGATTAACCAGTTTTTCATGATGTAGTGAGCAGGCGGTTTCGCAGAGGCGGCATCCAGTGCATTTCTCAGGGTCAATAAACAAGATCTTCTCCAATTCTGCAGCCTCCAAGTCAAATCACGTGGGTTGGCTCTTTGTCCAGCTTCAGCTGCTCCAAAGCCTCTTTCGTGGGCACGCCGTCTTGATCCCATTTATGTAGAGAGTAGTATTCATCGAGCATTTTTTCAAACCGTCCTCTGTCAATTGTCTTGCCTTTAGCAGCTGGCAAACCAATTGGCGTAGGCTCTTTGAAGTAGCGGTCTGACAAAGCGTCGTCCTTGCGAGTGAAGCCTTCGCGCAGATTGAATAGGCGTTCAAGCGTGTAGATTCTTTCGCCGATTTCCATCAGTTGCGGCTTTGACAACTCCATGCCAGTTGCTAACTGTATGAGCTTTGAGTATTCGTTCCATTTTGGCGCATGAACAGCGCAGAAAACCGTCTGAAACTTGCATACGCCGATTGCGTCGGTTACTGCGTAGAGGCGTTCCTGCCACCAAACCATCCGCGCCTTGCCCTCATACGAAGTGGAATCCGAACTGACTGGTCCCTCATAGATTTCTTCGAGCGCTTCTTCAGGCAAGCCGTATAAGTCGATGGCTGGGCGACTGCGCAAATGATCTGAACCCCTTGTAGCTGTGGCTATGCCTAAAGCGAAACTTGGAGTTGGGCGTTCATCTGAATGCAGGTTACTCATGCCTTTGACTTGTATGGCATAGTAGTCAGAGCCTTTTCCAATCTTGGCGATGGCTGGTTTGAAGCCGTCTGCGAGTATGTTCCCAAAGCCTTCGCGAGTGGCGATTTTGCGTATCAGCTCGTAAACGATGTCCTCGTTGCCCCATTCCAGCTTTAAGCCGTCAGTCTGCTTGTCTGTAAGTATGCCTTTTTCGTAGAGTTCCATAGCCCAAGCAATAAGTCCGCCTGCTTCAAGCGTGTCGATGCCGTACTTGTTGACCAGATGGTTGGCTTTCAGAATGGTTTCCATCTTTGTGCAGTTGACCATAGTTCCAAATGCGCCGAGCGAAGTGTACTCTGGTCCTTCAGCAAAAATCTGCCCACCTTCTTCATCCTTGAGGGTGTAACGGTGCCTACAATGCACTATGCAGCCGTAGCAGCCTGCTGTGCCAAATGAATAGCGGTCTATGTTTTCTGGCTCAAGGTCTTCGCCTTGCTCCAGCCTATTGAGCTGGAAATTCTTGGTTCTGATCAAGCCTGTGGTGTTTGTGTTGCTGTAAATTATCATAGTGCCCCATCTTGACTGAGCCTTAGCCCACCGCGTGCTGATTATCATATCGTTCATTTCTTTGCAGTAGTCAAGTAGCTCCTCGGGTTGCGCGTACTCTATTCCCATTGTGCCTCTAGACGCAATTGCCTTCAGGTTTTTCGAGCCCATAACTGCGCCCATGCCGGTTCTACCAGCAGAGTTCTTCATCCCCGTGCGCACATTGGCGAATCTGACAAGGTTTTCGCCCGCAACGCCGATTACAATACTCTTGATTTCATCATCCTCACGGTCTTTTCTAATCGTGGTTTGGGTCTCAAACGTGTCCTGCCCCCACAGGTGTGAGGCATCTTCAACCATGATTTCGCCGTCGTTGATCCACAGGTAGACGGGCTTCTCAGCTTTTCCAGAGATGACTAAATGGTCAAATCCCGCTAGCCTAAGCTCAGGAGCGAAGAAGCCGCCGATGTTGGAGTCTCCAACCGCACCTGTTAACGGTGATTTGGCTGCGATGTCGCATCGTCCGGAGCCTAGGCATGGGATGCCGCACAACAATCCATTGCCTACCATTAACACGTTTTCTGGGCTAAGCGGATCGATTCTGGGCTCTACGTGATTGTACAGGAGATACATGTTGATGCCTCTGCCGCCCAGATACAATGTGCGTATTTCTTGTGGAATGGGCTTCTGAACGATTTTGCGTGTTGAAAGGTTGATGTAAGCGATTTTTCTGTTCCAGACCAACTTGAATTCCTTTCTCTCACGTCTTCTTGGCTTTTTCTAGGCTAGTCCTCTCACTTTGGCTTGACCTGGTACAGGCCAGGAAATGCGAAACTTGGTTTTGCAGTGGGGGCATGTGGCTGTTTCCACGTTTAACTGTACTTGGAAACGTTTTAGGCAGTTGAGGCATCTGACTTCGCTCACTTTGGGTCTAGCCTCCTCCGATTGGAACGGTTATCATGACGACGTCTCCGTCTTTGAGTTGCACATCCGGTTTTCTTATGCTTTGCCCGTTTAGCATGACTAAGGTGTCGGTTTCTATCAGTCCAGTTTTCTCGTTTAAGATTCGCTTGAAGTCTTTTCCATACTTATGCGCTAGTTCAGTTAGAAGGGTTCGAACCGTTGAACTAGAGCGCAACTCGTGGGTGATCTCTCCCTTTCCTGCTGTTTCTTTGAACATGGCGTGGAGCAGGACTCTAGCTTTTGTAGTCATAGGCCTCACGAGTCTGAATCATAACAGTTGAGAAAGCCCAATTTAATTATTGTGGAGAAAAATATTTTCAAGCAGCAATTTATATAACTTATATACGCAGAGAAGTGTTAGCGAGGAACAAACGTTGGAAATACGGAAATTGCAGAAAATTAAGGGTGGAAGCTTCACGTTGTCCTTGCCTAAACAATGGGTTGAAAAACGTAAGCTTATGAGCGGGGACCAGATCGCTGTTACCGAGGAGGATGATGGTTCTCTAAGGATGTTTCCTGTGGGCGGCGGACTAGAGAAACCATTGGAGGTCACGCTGGCTTTTGAGGATTTCCCAAGTCTGCGAGCGCTCGAATATTGTGTGGCAACCTATTACATTCAAGGTAGCAGTCGCATCAACATAATCTCCAAGAAAGTCATGTCGGCTGAACAGAAGAAAAGGCTGAAGCAACTGCGAACTGAGTTGCCTGGGGTGGAAGTGGCTGATGAGGAAGCTAACCGCCTGAGCTTTCAGGTTTTGATCGATCCTGCCACTTTCTCGATGGAATCACTTATTGAAAAGACGTCAGCTTTCTCTCTGAAATTGCAGGAAGACGCGGTTAAATCATTGGTAGAGTGGAACTTGGCTTTAGCCAAGGAGGTGCAGGAACGAGGCGGTGAGGCTCAGCGACATTATAGAGTTATGATTAGACAGGTGGCGTTGGCAAGCTCAAACCGCACCGTTGCCGACAAGACCGGAGTGAAAAACTGTCAAGAAAACATCACATTCGCGCTTGTGGCTCGGGACTTAAGCCGCTTGGTTTACCATTCGTCTCAGATTGCAGGTCATATGCTCAGGCTAGGAGTTAGAAGAAGGGTCGATTCCGAAATCTTGAACGCCTTTTCACGCCTGTCAAAAGTAGCCTATGAAATGCAGGTGAATGCTGCTGCAGCGTTTCTGAAGAGGGACGCCAAGCTTGCTGTCACTGTCTTGACGAGTATGAGTGAGATTCGGGAGAAGGAGGAGGCATTACTTAAGAGCATCATGGAAAAAGTGAATGATGTTGACACTGCAGTAACCTTGAGCATAATTGCCCGTGATCTAAGGAGAATCGCTGGTTACTCTGTAGCTGTAGCAGATGATGCAATGAATCGGGTTTTGACACCTTCAATCGGCTAAGGCTGAGGGGCCACGGGCTGAGGTACTAGAAGTGTATAGAACAGAGTCCACATGACCAGCCATGAAAGGAAATAGGCGCCAACTCCTATTGTGAAGATTTTTGAGGGTTTTTCAACCTTTGCTAGAAAGATGGGTTTGTAAACGTAGTATGTAATAATGTAGATGAGCAACGCAATTGAGATGCCGTTTAAAAGATTGAAGTCTAGCCTCAAACTGCTTAGAAGCGCCGATATCAAGGCGGCGCCTATGCCTAGGAGGAAACGTGTCCAGTAGATGATATCTGTTGGTTTCATCTTGTCTTTCATATCCACATGCTGTGCTAAGACTAGATTTTGACTTATACATTTAAGGTTGCCTCTTTTCCTTGACCGCGTCTCCAAATGCGACTGTGTATCTTCGATTCATATGTGTTAAATATTCCACGACGTGAATCTGCACAAGTAAGTGAGAATAAGCCATGATAACTGAAGACGAAGCTTTCTGGGCGGGAATAGCTGTTGCAACCATGATGTTAGGCGGTGGATTCTCCATGCTCTTTCTTCGCGCATTAACAGGCGAAGGTGCCATCGTCTTAGCCTTGGGCTTGTTAGCGATGGCTTTAACCATTCAGTTGCGAGCGAGACCTAGACGCTACGTTGAAGATTGGACTCCATATGAAGCCCACGCCATGACGCCGACTTCACCAATAGAATCTCCAGAAAAGACAGAAGAAGCAGCAAGTGAAACACAAGATGGGCAACAACCAACGCAACCACAGGAAGCCGCTGAGTATACTGAGCAACCAGAGCCTGAACCTGAGCCTACTCAACCATCTGAGCAAGCGCCAGAGCAACAGCCAACGCAGCCAGAACCCACTGTGGAACATCCCGAGGAACCGCCAAAAGCTGAGAAACCCGAGGAAGAACCCATAGTCATATTCTAAAAGGTTCCCATAGGTAGAAGGCGCTAAGCGCCTCTTCACATTTTACGTTGCTTTCTATTAGTCAAAGCTCCCTCATTTTTCGATGCTGTTCTAGTGTTATTTTCAACTTGATTTAGCAATATTCTCTATGTTGAAACAACCATTAATATCATCGGAGGTAACTCTGTCGATTGTCGGCTGGCAATAAGCTGGAGGCAAATCTACGACTACAAATCGGCATGAACTCGACAATGTTATCAAGATTCTCAGAGCGGCAAGCAAAGGCGCCAAGAAAAAAGAACTTCATCATCGTTCAGGCATGAACCCGACAGTGTTTGGCAAATACGTCGCTGCTTTAATCGAGCTTGACCTATTAGAGATGAAACCTGACTTGTCATACTACAAGACAACTGACAAGGGGCTGGAGTTGCTTCACACTTATCACAAGTTGAAGTGGCTTTTGTGGGGAGGCACCTTCGATTTCATGCTGGTCGGGCTCTTGAGCAGGCTCAAAATGGATAGGACAGAACGCGGAAAATTCAACGCTTACATCAGTTGACATCGAAGTATAGGCTAGTCTTCTTCCGATTGCAGGATGCCTGCGAACGCGTCGGGTGTTGTTAGACCAAGAAGAATAGTATGAAAATCAGTATGAGAACCACTGCTAGAACAACAGCCGCTAAAACTACAATGTCATATTTCCCCATGGGAGACTTTCCCTCAATAATCCTTCCGCTAGCTCCCTCAGCAATAACAGGATACAATTTGCCCTCGTATCTATACTGCACAAGCCATAGAGGAACAGTCAACAGCTGAGCTTCTCCCACCTGAACATTTGTGTTAATAGACAGTAATTCATCAACTTGAGAGCGCGCCCGCCTCGCATGCATATTCCGAATTCCAGCTTCAGCCTCCCTCTTTGCAAGCTCCTCGTCAACATCTCCGTTAATCAGTTTGGCTCCTGGAGAAATATTCTTGATGTCAAACGGAGTCTTGCCTGCAACTTGAAGTTCGACTTTTTCCACAGGGAAAGTCATTCCGCGAACAGCTAGAATCTTCCAATCCTCTATGTCTGAGAAGTCGCCTGACTTGTCTATCCACTGGACTCGTCTGTGAGTTTCAACGATTGGAGTGCCGTCTGGTCGATGACGGGTTGTCGTCTGCGTGGTTTCAATTCTCTTCTTCCCTGTATACACCGTGTCAGCACGAACGTTGACAAGCCAGATGGGCACAAACTTCAAAGTCATCTCGGTTATCTCTGATTTCTCAGCTAGGTCTCCAGCTTTAAAGAAGCCTTTTCGCATCCAATCTATAACTAGATCACGCATCTGAGTCTGGGAATAATTGTTTATCAACATGAAATGCTTTCCATGCGCAATTTCCTTGAATTCACCCTCCTTGATCCATGAGAAAGCATATCCACAGTATCTGCAGGTGAAAAGCGTGTCACCTAGCACATATTCAACAGGCGCATTGCAATGCGGGCAATTCAGCAATTGCGGACTCTTAGACATGGTATCTCCAGTCATCGTTCGAATGGTGAAGCGTTGCTGTTCGTCAGATTTAAGACATATCCTAAACGCATGTGGGGCAAGTTCGGCTGTAGTCGGCTACTGTGCCCTCACTCTCAATTGGTCTTAAAACTTGTATTTCACGGCTGCCGTGACGATAGACTGTTATGCCCTTGCAACCCGATTTCCAGGCCAGCATGTAGGCTTTTTCAACATCACTAGGCGTTGCCCAATTTGGAAAGTTGATTGTCTTTGACACCGCGTTGTCGGTGTGCTTCTGAAAAGCCGCTTGCATGCGAACATGCATCTCCGCGTTGATGTCGTGGGCTGTCACGAACAGTCGACGCCATTTCTCTGGAATCTCCTTCAAGTCTTGTATCGAAGTGCGTCTGGAGATTTCTTTTATCAATTCCTCGTTGTAAAAGCCCTCTCGCAATGCGATGTTTTCAAACAGCGGATTAACTTCAACCAAGCTGCGTCCAAGCGTCTCAGCGATTTCGCGGAC
>CAYLSJ010000040.1:0-9299 GCA_964386655.1 uncultured Candidatus Bathyarchaeia archaeon
CCGTTCATGTTCGCCTTAGCCATAGCCTTAGGCTGCGACATGTTTGATTCCGCGGCTTATGCGCTCTACGCTCGACAGGACCGTTACATGACGGAGACTGGAACCCTGAGGCTGAATGAAATCGAATATTTCCCATGCTCATGCCCAGCGTGCGCAAAGGCAAATCCAAGTGATGTCAAAGATATGCCTAAAGCCGAACGACAGAGGGCACTTGCCCGCCACAACCTCTACGTGAGCGCATCAGAGATCAACAGGATAAAGCAGGCGATAATTGAGGGTCGACTTTGGGAGCATTTGGAAATGCGAGCTTACGGCCATCCTGCTCTTCTCAGCGCATTGAAACAGCTGAAAAAATACAATAGCTACTTGGAGGCTCACAGTCCAGTTTCAAAAGCCAGCGGCTTGTTCTACTACGGAGCTATTGACCTAGCAAGACCCGAAGTGCAGCGTCATGTAGACAGACTTGAAGAAAGATATGCGCCGCCGACGGAGGCAAGAGTCCTCCTTCTGCTACCGCAGACTCGCACCAAGCCTTTCCACGATTCTAGAGAACATTCGCGAATCGTCAAGGACATTGAGCATAGGCTTAGGAGCAGAAAATGCTTGGTTCACATCTGTACTTACGCAGCGCCTTTCGGAATCGTGCCCACAGAGCTTGATGAAGTTTATCCTTTATCTCAGCATGAAGTGGCGCTCCCTCTCGATCATGAGACTATAACGCATGTGGCAGGGCAAGTTGAAAGCTACGTCAGCCGCAGTCATTACCGAATGGTTATATTGCTGAACGACGTTGAGGCATGGGGCAATGAAATCGCATCAGCAGTTAAGCGAGCATGCAAGAAGAGAAAGATACCTCTGAAAGCTCTGAGCCCTGATAGACTTTGGGACAAGTTGGCGGTGAACAGTTTATCTGAAGCGGTGCAAGAGGCAGTAGGCGAGCAAGCATGATACGCGTTGATGTGCACTTACATACAAGGTTCTCGTTCGATGCTTCAATTAGCCCAAAATATGTGGCGGACGCGCTCAACGCTCACCCTGTAATCAAGGGCGTAGCCATCACTGACCACAACACTCTGGAAGGATACTTTCATGTGCGTAGGTTTGCTGCAGCGTACCCGGATGTTGTCGTTATCCCCGGTGTTGAAGTCGGCACAATGCTAGGCGACGTGATTGTTCTAGGCGTAACAGAGAAGCCAGCCTACTGGTCCAGCTTGGAAAGCGTCATAGACTTCGCCAAAGCTCGAAATGGAGTATTGATTGTTCCACATCCGTATCGCGGAGGCGGCATAAAAGATGCAGCAAAGAGAATCCCGAATGGACTTGGCGCAGTCGAGGTTTTGAACCCTGACTCTACTGAAGAAGAGAAAAGGATGGCTGAAGCACTGGCAAAGACAATGAATGCGCCTGGCGTGGGCGGAAGCGACGCCCATCATGTCTATCAAATGTGGAAGGCATACACAGAAATCGACGCAGAGCCAAATGTGGAAAGCATTCTGAAGGCCGTCAAGAACAACCAAGTGAAGCCTGTTCTGGTTAAGGCATGATTTAAATTTGGGTTCAACATTTTATCTGTGAAAGAACAAGAAATCGCTGGATATTTGCAGATGTTTGTTGGATGGTGACTACTCTTCGTTGAAGGTTCAGTTTTTAGGCGCTACACGTGAAGTAGGACGCTCAGCAGTTGCTGTAATGACTGACAAGACCAAGCTTTTGCTGGACTACGGCGTCATGGTTGATCATCAACCTGGTTTTCCAATGCATGTTTCACCCAAAGAAGTAAACGGTGTAGTTCTCACCCATGGGCATCTTGATCACTCTGGGGCTGTTCCTATTTTTCATATTCAAGAGCGGATTCCAGTTTTTGGCACAAGGTTGACTTTCGAACTGGCGCAGCTCTTGATATCGGACTTCATTCATCTTTCAGGGTATTACTTGCCCTTTGAATACCTTGAACTACGCTCTATGATGCGAGCTGTTGTGCCTATGGGATACAGAGAGAGTCGCTCTGTTGGAGACATGCAACTACAGCTTCTAGACTCTGGGCATCTGCCTGGAAGCGCTCAAGCCGTGGTTGAAGCAGATGGAAAACGCTTAGTTTACACAAGCGACTTCAACTCAGTAAACACTCGCCTGCTCAAGGCTGCTGACAGAAACTACGGCGCCATCGACGCATTTATCATAGAAAGCACCTACGCAGACGAAGACCATCCAGAAAGAGCAGCCTTGGAAAAAGAGTTTGTTGAAAAGATAATAGAAGTAGTTGAAAACGGCGGCACAGTACTCGTTCCAGCTTTTAGTGTCGGGCGCTCCCAAGAAATCGCCTGCGTATTAGCTGCCCATCATTTTGAATATGCCGTAACCATTGACGGCATGACCCGCGAAGCCAACCGCATGCTCACAAACTACCTCACCTTTCTACGTGACCCTCGATTATTCATGGATGCTGTGCATTCAAGCGATAATGTGGAAGGCTGGCGAGATAGACGCATAGCAATGAGCAAGCCTGGCGTGATTATTTCTCCTGCCGGCATGTTGAAGGGCGGACCGGCGGCATTCTACGTGCAGAAGCTGGGGAAGAAATACCGCAATGCAGTGTTCTTGGTGAGTTATCAGATTCCTGGCACACCTGGGTATGAATTGCTGGAGAAAGGTCACTGCGTCATCGATGGTAAGATGCGTAAAATCAAGGCTAAGGTTGAACGTTTCGACTTCTCGTCTCATGCAGGCGCCACTGAACTGCGGGAAACTGTTAGCAAGCTAGAGGGCAACCCGAAGCTGTATGTGATGCATGGCGCTGAAGGCAATTGTGAACGCTTTGCAAAATGGATCAAAGAAGAAACTGGATTTGACGCGGTGGCACCCCATTCGGGCGACACCTTTACAATATAAGCCGAGCTTGGAATGAAGTCTTGAAAATAGTCCTTCTTCCCGTTGGAAGAGTTGAGCCTGACGTTTTACAGACCATTCAAGATGGTTTGAGAGACGTTCTTCCCGAAAGTGAAGTGGCGACAGTTGAAAAGGTTATGCCTCTGCCACGCCCAGCTTTCAACGCAGCTCGACGGCAGTATTATTCAACTCGTATATTGGCGGAGATTAGTAGTTTCGCTGAAGCATCTGAAACCCAATATGTTCTAGGCGTAACCGAGGCTGATCTTTACGTGCCAAGCTACAATTTCGTTTTTGGAGAAGCAGTCTGCCCTGGCAAAGCTGCGCTTATTTCGCTGTGTAGGCTGAGACCAGAATTCTACGATGAAGGATCAAACAACACATTGTTTCAAGAGCGGGCTTTGAAAGAAGCTGTACATGAGATTGGACACGCTATCGGTTTGGAACATTGCAAGAATCCATTATGCGTAATGTATTTCTCCCTTTCCATAAGAGACACTGATCGAAAGAACACTAGATTCTGCAACGACTGCCACATCTTATTTCACCGGTCTATGGAAAGATAATACAGAAAAGTATGGAGTTGTCATCGCAAGACACATAAGCGCAAATAGCCTAAACCAGAAAACTCTTGTGAAGGCGAAAACATGTCATTAGAACTTGGAAAAACTGCTCTTGAGACAGCGCAGAAAAATGGCGCTTCATACGGTGACATAAGAATCGGTGAAGTCCTTGACGAGCATGTGACTGTGAAGAAGGGTTTACCCGACGATATTGGTCTACGACAGACAAGCGGATTCGGCGTCAGAGTCATCGTAAAAGGAGCCTGGGGTTTTGCAGGCTCAATATTCCTGACTAAGAATGAAGTTGCGCAGACGACTAAGACCGCAGTTAGCATAGCAAAGGCAAGTGCGAAGCTTAAGAAGAAACCGGTAAAGCTGACATCTCAGAAGGCTAGGAAAGACAAATATGCGACACCTATGAAGAAAGACCCCTTCAAAATCCCGCTAGACGAGAAAATCAAAGTCCTGTTAGCTGCGGAACGCGTCGTGGCCAAGCAGTCAGATCTCATAAAATCTTCGTCAGCGACTTTCAGGGCATTTCGAGAGAACAAGTTTTTCATGAACACAGATGGTGTTGAGGTTAACCAGCAGATAACATGGTGTGGTGGAGGTCTGGAAGCCACTGCTATCAAGAATGGAGAAGTTCAGCGAAGGTCCTATCCTGCATCATTCCGCGGCAACTTCAGCACAGCTGGCTACGAATATTTTGAATCGCTTGCACTGCAAGATCACGCAAAGCAGGTGGGTCAAGAAGCCGTCAAGCTGCTTGAAGCAGAAAAGTGTCCGCCAGCTGAAACAGACTTGATTCTCACAGGAGACCAGCTTGAGCTTCAAATACATGAAAGCTGTGGGCATCCTACTGAGCTTGATCGAGCGCTAGGCATGGAAGCCGATTACGCGGGCACAAGTTTTCTGGTTCCAGACAAGCTTGCCAAATTGAGATATGGTTCAGAAAACGTGAATATAGTCGCCGATGCCACAGTGCCTGGAGGTCTAGGAACTTTCGGCTATGACGATGAGGGAACACCTGCAACACGCGTCGACCTCATCAAAGAGGGCATGTTTGTTGGATACCAAACCTCACGGGAAACCGCTGCTGAACTAGGACTGAAACAAAGCAGCGGAGGCATGAGAGCGCAATCTCCTTTAGCGTTGCCTATCATCCGCATGACCAACATTAACCTGCTTCCAGGAGACTGGAAAGCTGAAGAAATAATTGAAGACACAAAGAAAGGAGTTCTAATGATGGTTAACAAATCCTGGAGCATCGACGACAGAAGACTGAACTTCCAGTTCGGCACAGAAATCGGTTGGGAGATAAAGGACGGAAGCAAGGAAAGGATGTTGAAACACCCCACGTACACTGGTATGACTCCTGTCTTCTGGGGCAGCTGTGACGCGGTCAGCAAAGACGACTGGAAAATGTGGGGCACGCCGAACTGTGGCAAAGGAGTTCCTGGACAATCCATCTATGTGGGTCATGGGTGCGGCACTGCCCGGTTTCGAAAAACAAGAATTGGAGTACTCCGTTAAAGAGGGATAGAGAATGTCCACAAAACAGCTAATTGACTTATCTGAAAAGGCAGTTAAAGTCGCCATAAAGAAGGGAGCAGATCAAGCGCAGGCTGCATCGTTCATGCTTGACGGAGCCTTGACACGCTTTGCCAATTCGCAGATACATCAGAATGTGGCTTCTAAGAATGGTGGAATATCCATCAAAGTCATACTGAACAAGAAAATCGGCACCCTGCTAGTCAACACACTTGATGAAGACAAAATAGGGGATGCTGTTGAGAAGACCCTGAAAATAGCTAAGGTAACGCCTCCTAACAAAGACTTCAAGAGTCTGCCCAAGCCTGAAAAATGGACGCCTATCAAAGGCGCGTTTGACCCTAAAATCGCCGCGTGCACAGCCGACTTTAGAGCAGAGAAAGTCAGAGATATAATACAGACTGCTCACTCTGAGTCTAAGCAAGTGAAGGCTGTTGCAGGCTCTTATTCCACTGGCTCAGTATGTTTCGCGGTTTCCAACTCGCTCGGCGTCTCAGCCTCAGCGCAGGTGTCTCTTGCATCGGTTAACGCGACCGTGATCTCAGAGGCTGATGGTTCTCAAGGCTTTAGTTCAGCCGAACAATACTCCCGGTTTGTGAAAGAAATCGATCATATTCACGTTGCGGAAAGGGCAGCTGAAAAATCGGTGAAAAGCGTCAAACCTATCATGTTTCAGCCTGGCGAATACGAGGCTGTTTTGGCTCCGCGTGCTGTCGCCACTTTCATAGGTTACCTAGGCTTTATGGGATTCTCAGCTACAACCTATCAAGACGGTGAATCATTCGTTAAGTACCACTTGGGTGAGCAAGCGTTCGACGAGAAACTAACTGTGAAAGACGATTCGCGAGATCCTTTAACCTTGTATGCCCTGCCAATTGATGGAGAAGGAGTGCCTAAGAAGCCTCTGAAACTAATCGATAAGGGTGTGGTTTCGGAAAAGAGCATCTGTTACGACTCGTTTACAGCTGGAAAGGAGAAAGGGAAGAAAAGCACTGGGCATTCGCCTCCTCCGGTCTTGCCGTTCTTCGGTCCTATGAGACCGATTCCTATGAACTCTATAGTGACTCCGGGTGACGCTTCAATTGAAGAGATGATCGAAGACACTAAGCATGGAGTCTTTGTTACAAGGTTTCATTACACACGTCCCGTTGACCCAACAAGAGCGATACTCACAGGCTTGACGAGGGATGGAACATTTCTTATTGAGAACGGCAAATTGAGCAAGCCGATTATGAATCTTCGCTACACGGACAGCATGCTCTCTGCGCTGAGGAACATACCGATGATAGGCAAGGAACTAGAGCGAACTAGTGAAGCTGCAGTAGTTACAGTACCAGCTATGAAGCTGCAGAAGCTAAGATTTACAGGAGTAACACAATACTAGCCTATAGAACAGCCTACTCTCTCTGCCTCTGTTGCACATAAGCCCTCAAGTCTTCTACGTTCCAGACTAGAATGCTTAGTCCTTGACGAGCTCTCTTCCTTGGAAAGCGTCTTCTCAACTCGTTTATAATCTGATTGTTCACGTTCTCGGGTACGTTCCATTGATAGGAAAAGGCTCTTTGACGCATGTGATCAAGGCTTTCTTCTATGTCAACATAGTAAGAAACTGCATGTAGTGACTTCAAGGGGACAACTAAATCCTTTAGATCATATTCTGGTTTTCCGCGTCTAGGTTTCTCATATCCATGACTCCTTAATAGACGAGCATAGGCTTCGCGCATAGGGTTGTCACGTTCATGGATTGTTGAAACCATTATTTTCCTTGTCACTCTGCATATCTCCTTCAAAGCCGTCTTCCACTCAGGAATCAGATGCAGAACAGCATTGCAGATAGTAGCGTCAAACAAATTGTCCCTGAACGGAAGAAAGCAGACGTCTCCTCTAAACAGATTTGTCACGCCCTTGTCCTTGGCAACGCTTAGCATTTTCTGGGAGATGTCAATTCCGACGACTTCGAATTCTTCATCTTGCAGCGGCTTGGCAAACCTGCCAGTTCCTACCCCTGCGTCTAAGATTGTTCTGCAGCCAACTAGCTCGCTTTCCAAGGAGCCGATGAGCTGTTGCATAACATGATCTGGTGGTCCTCTTGTTCTGTCGAATACTTGTGCAATTGGGTCGAATGATATTCTTTTCAATTAGAGCCTCTTGTATAATTGACATATCCGAATCCTCTATTTATTGGATGTAGCTGGAAATATCACTTCAAGCAGTGCGATTTTCTAGCTTCTCGAAGCTACGGCACCGTCTGAGTCTTTTTGCCACGAGCTTTAACATCGACAGTTTCTTCCACGAAAACGAGCAGAATCGCAGTTGTTACGATGCCGAGGATGGAGTTGACGTAGAATGGTATTCCATATCCCGGTATCGTCAAGCCGCCGATGCTCCATGATGTGAACCTATAAATGTCGTAAAGCAACGTTGACAGCACTGGACCAACAATGTCTCCGGCTGTGAAGAAAGTGTTGTAAAGTCCGAAAAGCCTGCCTCTAGTCTCTTTTGGAACAATGTCTGCCCTCAATGCCTGCATCGCTGGCATAAAAATGTTGAAGCCCAACGAGCGAACCGAGAGGAAAAATGCAGCTTGCCCCACATCACCTGTGAAAGGAAGAACGAATCCGCAAAAACGTGTGGAGAATCCTCCAATAGCTATAAGAGGCTTTCTTCCAAGCTGGTCTGAAACCCGTCCAGCAATCCAACTCGCGAGCATCCCAGCTAACCCAGCAGCAGTCATGATTGAGCCTATTACGACTGGTTCAATGCCGAATTTATCCTGAAAGAAGAGCGCCATGATTGGAAGAATGAAACCTAGAGCAATCCCGTTCGCGAATGCGCACATCAATAGTATCTTGAACGCTGATGAATACTTCACTTGAGTCTTGATTGTTGAAGACGAAAGTGAATCGCCTATCTTTGCCGTGCCACTCGGGCTTCCTGTTAAAGGAGCCACGGGTTTGTCACTGATTTTCCAGGCAACTAGTATCATTGCCAACAGGGCAAATGCAGCATCAACAAAGTATGGCACTCTGTAACTGCCTATTTCATCCAAGAACTGCGAGGCAACAAACTGGGTTGTTCCGCCAAACATTGGACCGACGTTTCTTCCAATGATTGAACAGGATGCTACAAAGCCGATTGCTTCTCCTCTCCTTTCCGCTGGGACCTTTTCAACTAGCAAGGCCTCTGCGGGCAATGTGGCTGCAGCGGTAACGGCTCCATTGATTGTTCTTATAAGCAGAAGCCAGTGCCATGTGGGCACGAGTCCCGTTAATGCTCCAAATATGACGTCGCCCGTTAGACCCCAGAGGATAATTTTTTTTCTTCCAGCTTTGTCGGAGAAACTGCCAATCTTCGGGGAGAGCAGCGCGGAAGCCGCCATGAAACTAGATGTGAACAGGCCGATTGAGGCAACTGAAGCGTTTAACGACAGGGCATATTTGGGAAAGTAGGAGAATGGTATAGAGAAAGCTAAGGATTCTATGAACGAAACCACGCCGAGCACCAAAACGTCGCTGCTGTAAAGCCTTCCAAACGCCATGTTGCCACTTTCAATGGTCTCGTGCAGAAGCTAAAACCTAGATGCGCTATTGAGTATAAAACTTTGTTATCGAATGAAGGCATGTCATAGAGTGTTCATGGCTTAAGTTTCGTCGTGTCAGGTCAGACTTCTCGGATTTCGCATCTCAGCTTCTTTATTATTTCCTCAGCTCTTGTAGGTTCAACCTTGATGGTGTAGAGTTTCCTTGGCGTCCGCAACTTGAGTTTCACAGTCCGCTTTAGTCTTTTAATGGCACAGTATTCTGCTCTTTCCGCAGCCTCGACAAATTTGTCTACGTCAAAGATTTCTTCAGGCATGGCAGAGTTCAGCCTCACTCGTTTCAAGAATGTGCAAGCCACAATGTATTATTTGTTGCGGTCAACGAAAAATGCGCTGAAAAAACCATTGACATATTTCGCTTGTTGAAATATCTGTCTTATACCAAAATAATCTAAGTTGTTATTGCCGGACATGCGCACACAAGATGGAGCCTAAAAGATGGCTCGCCCATTGGAGTTCGTATTCCAGTTTCCACCAATCTACGGGGTTTTTGACACGGGTTATGGAGTCGTGTATATCTTCGGCGAACTCCACGAAAACGCCGTCGAAGACGTTATCGTGCATGAAACACTACATTACGTGCTGCTTCGGGTGGCTGGAAAAAAGGCAAGCCTAAAGCTGGACAGAATCTACTCGCAAATGGCATGAATTGAGAACATGCGTAGGTCTTAGCTGAGACGTCTTAATCTGGGCGAGGCTTC
>CAYLSJ010000041.1:0-9142 GCA_964386655.1 uncultured Candidatus Bathyarchaeia archaeon
TCTTTGCGCAGGTCTTTTATCATGTCCCAGTGAATCGCTGAATCGTTTTGGCTCAGTGTTTCCTTGTAGCCTCTTCCCAACGCGAAATGAACTGTGCCGCCGATTTTCTCGTCGAACAATATGAGCTTGACTGCTCGGCTGATGCCATAGTTGAAGCCAATGCCGAATTCACCGATTCTTTTCGCACCCTCATCAGTTGAGAGTATCTTCTCCAAGAACGCCTGATTCTTAGACGCTTTGGCATCTACGACTTTTCCTCTCTCAAAGCTTAACGTGACTCCTTCAACCACATTGCCAAACCATATGGCTGGCATGTCAAAATGGATGTTGCCGTTAACGCTGTCTTCAACAACGCTTGTGAAGAACTCTCCATCCGGCATATTCTTGTCTCCATTTGCAGCAACACCTTCTCTGCCTTTGACACTGAACTCCAAATGAGTATCTGAGCTGACAATTTTGACTTTGTCAGTTGCATCGACGTTTTGTTTGAGGATTTCAAGCTTCTTTGAAACCTCTGCCCAATCAATGAGACATGCGTTAAACACAAAGTCTTCAAATTCCTGCAGAGACATCTCAGCTTCTTGGGCAAGAGCTTCAGTAGGGTAATAGAAGATGACCCACCGTGTTTTTTCGACTCTCCAATCAGTTACGGATTTCAACGCCTTCATTCGAGCGCTGATTCTCGCTGGGTCAATGCTTGACAGCTCTTTGACATTAGACGGACCACCCAATGAAATATAGACATCAGTGTTCTTGATTTCAGCAAGTTCATGCTCTGGGAAAAAGCCCAACTGCTCGTCATTTGCATGCCTAAAGAAAAGATATCTGGCTCCAGGTATGTCGATTCTTATCCAAGGATGTGCGCCACGAAGTAGAGCATGCTTGTAGACCTCTAAGGCAAGGTCTTTAGCCGAGGCATCCGCCCGGATTTGAACATGATCTCCGCTTTTAGTCTTAGTTGAGTAATCGATGAGAAGCTTGGCAACTTCAATTACTCGTTCATCCACCATCGTCGCATCACCTATAGACTGCTTTGGGGAAAGAAACAAGTCATAGGCATTTAAAGATAACGTGCTTTCTGAATGACTAGAGAATGACTCTCCAAGGCGTTCCATTGAGATTTATAGGCGTCTAAAGAATACATACGAAATTTTAATTAAGCATATCAATGTTGACGAACGTCAAGTCACATCACATGGCATGCGAGGGAATCACATGAGAACCCGAGACATAGCAATGACAGGCGTCAGCGCAGCCCTATACGCCATAGTCGGATACCTGACCAATCTTGGAATAGTAAGCCCAGTCGTCGGAGTAGTCAGATTTTGGCCATCGGTCATAGTTCCAGCTGCTTTCGCCGTGCTTTTCGGACCCTGGGTTGGAGGAATAAGCGCTGCTATAGGCATTTTCATAAGCGACATGACTTACCCAGGACATGGAATCGCCTTGCTAAGCCTAACTGTAGGCGTGCCCTCAAACTTCGCTGGTTTCTTCTTAGTCGGTTTAATATCGAGACATAACATAAAGTGGCGTCATATTGCGGCTACGTTGATTACGGGAAGCTTAGCTGCAATCGGGATGATTGCGTATCTGCTATATTTGGAATTGCTGAGCATTGACATCGCAGCCTTGTTTCTTGGAGTATTCCTCGCCTGTTGTGCCATAATTGTTGCAGTTGGATTGTGGAGACCGGAGTGGAAAAGCTATGGAACCGCAGCGGTCGTAGGACTCTTTGTGGGAAGCGCCTACATCGGCTTCAGTCTCTGGATGTACAGCCAATTCCTTCCTTTGCCATTGTCTTTAGGCTGGGAGCGCAATGCGCCCTTCTATGCAAGTTTCCTCTGGCTTATTTGGACATTTGCCACTGAGATTCCTTTCTTGATAACCATTGTTCCGCCAATTGTGAAAGCCTGCTACAGCGCCTTTCCGAGTCTTAAGCCTCTAGAGAAAGGGGCAGCTAAAGTGTGACCACGACTTTCAAGGCGTTTTCTCCAGCTGGCATATCGAGTTTTTTCCAAATCTGCGACACTGAACCCGGTGGAAAACCGATTACTAACCCTGAACGAGCAGGAGCCCGAGGCGGCGGCTTCGGTTTGAAGAAGGGCGTGCTTACAGAGGTGTCTGTTGCCAGAGCAAAAGAGAACGCTATGAGGATTTTCATCAATGGAAAACTTGCACCTGAAGCGCAGACTACTCGCACAGTCGTTGACGCGTTCCTAGAGAGGATTGACCAGCCTTACAGTGTCACAGTTCAGCACAGAGCTGAAGTGCCTATTGGAGCTGGCTTTGGTGCAAGTGCTGGCGGCGCCTTAACGACTGGTTTAGCTTTGTGCAAAGCATTGAACCTGAATCTCACGCTTCTGGATATTGGTCGCATCGCTCACGTGGCTGAAGTAAAGTGCAAGACGGGACTGGGAACGGTTAGTGGCATTTTGTTCGGAGGCGGATGCGTCATCGTTCTGGAGCCAGGTGCACCTAATCATGGATCAGTTGACTTCATACCCATCACACCGGACCATTACATAGTTGCGGGCGTATTCGCACAGCGATTGACCAGCGAGTTTCTGAAGTCAACAAAGAATCGTGAAGTCATCAATGAAGTGGGGCAGAAGACGCTGGAACGCATTCGGGCTGAGCCTTCGCTGGACAATTTCTTGCACGCTAGTAGAGAATTTGCAGAAGAGACTGGCTTGGCGACGAAGCGTGTGATGAAGCTCATGGATGCGGCTGAGAGAGCAGGGGCTGTAGGTGCGGCACAGAATATGCTGGGTGAAGCAGTGCACGCTCTCGTAAAGAGGGATAAGGTTAAAAACGTTCTCGTAGCTTTTGAAAAGGTTCTTTCACCAAGTAAAATCATTGCGGCAGAAGTCTGCCTCAGCGGCGCTCATCTGGTAACGTGAAACAAACATGGCTAAGAAACATGGCACCGTGCTAGTTGGCGGAACCTTCGACGTGTTCCATAAAGGACACAAAGCTCTCATCATGAAAGCCTTTGAAGTCGGCGAGCGAGTCATGATCGGCTTGTCCTCAGATCAGCTGGCGCGAGAGCTACGGAAAAATCACGATGTTGCCACCTACGAAGAGCGACTCAAAGACCTAAGGGGTTTCTTAAGGAAGCAGAACGTGCTCGAACGAGCCAAGATTGTTCCGTTGGACACACCTTATGGTATAACCTTGTCCACAACAGTCGCTGACGCGTTGGTGGTCAGCAGAGAGACAGAACATGTAGGCATTGATATCAATAATAGACGAGAAGCGAGTGGGCTTAAGCCGTTAGAGCTTGTTGTCATAAACATGGTGCCTGCTGAAGACTGTGTACCGATATCTTCAACTAGGATTCGACACGGAGAAATCGACCGCGAAGGGCATTTGACCAAGCACAGAGAACACACTTAATACGGTTTCACGATATCACCCTAAGCGCTATAGGTGCACGATTGTGCAGAGAACAGGCGTTGCAGAGCTTCCGCTACATCGTGGACGTGCCCCTCATTGGCTTGTATCCAGGATGATCAAGCTGGCACATGAAATAACAACCATAATCGTCGATGAATACGGAGCAGAAGAGTTGCTTCGGCGAATCTCTAATCCATACTGGTTTCAAGCTTTGGGCTGCGCTTTAGGCTATGATTGGCATTCCTCAGGCGTCACAACCGTTTTGACAGGTGTGCTCAAGAATGCTGTAAAGCCCGACGTACATGGACTGGCTGTGTGCGGCGGCAAAGGCAGGACCTCGCGAAAAGCACCTGAGGAGATCAGCCACATCGGTGACCAATTCAATTTGTCTTCAAGCAAGATCGAAAGTTTGTGTTATGCCAGCCGCATGAGCGCAAAAGTCGATAACACTGCGATTCAGGCAGGCTACCAGTTATATCATCATGCATTCTTTGTGACGGAGAACGGCGCTTGGGCAGTTGTTCAGCAAGGCATGAGCGACCGAGACAGAACTGCACGCAGATATCATTGGCTAAGTGAACATGTCCATAGCTTCGTGGTGGAGCCCCACGACGCCATTGTGGGCGACGCTAAAAGAGACATCGCACTAAATATGACTGCCAAAGAAAGCGAAAGCTGTAGAAAAGTCTCAACTGAACTTGCAAGAGAACGACCTGAAAAACTCATGCGACTGCTAGAATCTGTTCGACCTGCCCGCCAGACCACCTTGCAGAAGTGGATACCCGAAGTTGAGAGGAAGATTCAATCAATAGAATGGCTTTCGATGCCTAGAACGCTTAACTGGAAACTTGCAAAGAAGCTTTACGAGCTTCAGCCCACAGACTATGAGCAATTGCTGGGTGTGACAGGCGCAGGACCAGCCACAATCAGAGGATTAGCGCTAGTAGCAGAACTCATCTACGGTGCATCACCCAGCTGGAAAGACCCAGTTAGATACTCTTTTGCTTATGGCGGAAAAGACGGCGTGCCCCATCCAGTCAATCGGAAAGCCATGGACGAATCCATAAGCATCCTAGAAGAGGCAATACAAAGCGCCAGAATCGGCGACAGCGAGAGACTGAAATCGCTTCAAAGACTCAGAAAATACTGCTCACCATAAGATCAATATCTTGGAAGGCATGGCGATAAAGATGCGACCAAAACTCAAAGGCGACAACCAGATCAAAGCTTTTAGAAGAATTGCCACGAGACTTGCCTCCAAAGCATCCTCTTATCAAGGTGTAGTTGGAGTTGTGTTCATAGGAGGCTTAGTGCGAGGCTTTGCCGATAAGTTCTCAGACATCGACATCATAGTTCTCATAGCTGGAAAAAACAAAGTGCTTAGAGAGCAGCTTCGTGCTCTGGGCTCAAGTACAACTAGGCGATTCGGCATCGACGTGGACATGGAGGCTCGTTTCTTCGAGGACTTTAGAAGGCAGCGATGGGATGAAATCGACAGGTGGGAGTTCAGCAAAGCCGAGGTTGTTTTCGACCCAGGAGGAATTGTCAAGGAGCTACTCAAACAGAAGCTAAAGGTGCCTAAGGATTTCTGGGTTAAGCGCGTTGCAGAGTGTGCTGAGTACTTGAAGTGGTATTGTTGTCCGCCTAGTGAGGGAGTTGCCACCGTTGCCGAGGCTTGGGTGGACAGAGGTGACTTGCTGTCGGCGCATTACTGTCTAAACTACGCTGTAGACCTGATGCTTGAATTGATGTTTGCCTTGAACAAGGAGCATTTGCCTGCACCGAAGTGGCGATTGTTCTATTCTTGCAGCTTGAAGTGGCTGCCCAAAGATTACCGAAGACTCATCGAGGAGGCAATGAAAACTGAGGAGTTCACGATGGAAGAGTTTGACCGCAGGCTAAAAGCCATTCACAAAATATGGGCTAGCACTCTACCTAAGATTAGGGCTGTAACAGGGCTGTCAATGGATCAGTTGTCGAAATACTTCGTTGAAAAGATTCTTCATCTCAGCGGCTAATATATAAGTCAATAGTCTTTTATATTTGAAGACTCAGAGTTATATACTCAATATACGCAATGGAAGGGCTTCAACTTGATAGAAGACATCTTTCAACAATTCCGAAGCTGGATTGACAACAGGCACGAATATGCTAGAGCTTGGAAAGAGAGAGACCAAGGCAAAGTTGTCGGTTACTTCTGCACCTACGTGCCCGAAGAGATACTCTACGCCGCAGATGTCTTGCCAGTTAGGATTTTGGGCAGCCACGAGCCTCCGACAGCAACTGAGCCCTACATCTTTGCTATGTACTGTCACTTCTGCCGCGACTGCCTAGCTCAGGGATTGAAAGGTAAATTCAGCTATCTAGACGGCATAGTTGAAGGACAGTCATGTATTCACTTGAGGCAAGCTTTCAACGCTTGGCGACTGCACATTCCCATCGACTACACGTATTACATCTATGTTCCTCATGGAATCCAAACACGCCATGCTACACCATTTTTCGCAAAGGAACTAGCCCAGTTCAAGGCAAGCCTAGAAAAATGGACAGGCAAACCCATCACAAACACAGACCTAGACGAGGGCATACACATACTCAACCAGAACCGCGAGTTGATGAGGAAAGTCACCGAGTATAGAAGACTGAACCCGCCTAAGCTAACTGGCTTAGAAGCTATGGAGATGACGCTTGCCAGTCAAATGGTAGATAAACGAGAGCACAACAAACTGCTGGAGCAAATGCTACAGGAGTTGCCTAAACGCCAGCTCAACCGCAAATCAGACATACGGTTAATGATAATTGGCAGCGAAGACGATGACCGTGTTTTCATGAAAAATGTCGAAGACTTAGGCGCCACATTTGTTGTTGACGAACACTGCACTGGCACCCGCTATTATTGGGACAATGTAACACCTCAAGATGATCGACTTGCCGCTATCGCAGCCCGCTACATCAAACGAGTGCCATGCCCGAGCAAAGACTGGCCAGAACTGACCCGAATTCAACACGCGGTCAACCTTGCGAAGGAATACAATGTGAACGGCGCCTTGATCATTCAGAATAAATTCTGTGATCCTCATGGCATTGAGATTCCGCCTCTGAAGGATGCGTTGAGCCAGATCGGAGTGCAGACTTATCCTCTGGAGTTTGATGTTACTGTACCTTGGGGTCAGTTCCGAACTCGAGTCGAAGCTTTTCTGGAAACCCTGACTGGACTGGAGGAGTTGTTCTAAAATGGCGCCAGCAGTTGAAGTGAACGAGTATCCAAGCGAGCCCTTGAGATGTTGGGATCAAGCTAAGAACTTGCGCAGGGATTACTACGAGGATTACCTCCGTGCGCATGAGAAAGGCGGCTTGCGTTGGGCAGGCGGCGCGTGGTCGTTCAGCAGCGTACCTGCAGGCTTGGGCGAAGACGTTTACTGCATCACAGGTGAACCCTATGGCGCTACGATAGCTTTCTTCAAGGACTTTGCAGCAAAATGCCATGACGCTACTGAAGCAGCTGGTTTTCCACGCACGCTGTGTGCTTACATGCGCAATTATTGGGGTTCAATTCTGCTTGACAAATACCTCTTAACTGACGGCACAGTTGTTGACGGCTATCCGCCACCTGACTTCATTTGGCAAGATCACATCTGTTGCAGTCACGGTAAATGGTATCAATTAGTGAAGTGGTTGGAGCAGAAGCGTGGCAAAGAAGTGCCCATGTATTGCGTAGACGTCTCGGTCGGCTATCCCTCTGATTTTGCAGCTGAGGAGGACTACAAAGTGGATTACATTATTCGACAGCTCAACGATGGAATAGAATGGCTTGAGAAAACAACTGAGCGAAAATACAACGACAGCCTCCTCTGCGATGCAGTCTGGAATGAGATGAATGCGACTTCTCTGTGGGCTGAAGTATGCGCTTTGAATAAAGCTGTGCCAGCGCCTTTAGACGAGAAAACCATGTACTCATTGTACGTTATGGGTACGTTGATGAAGCATAGACCAGAATGCGTAGCATTCTATCGAACATTGCGAGATGAAGTTCAAGACCGTGTCAAACGTGGGATTGCAGCGGTTTCAACTGAGCGATTCAGAGTCATAACAGATACGCAGCCACCTTGGGGCTTCCTGAAAATATTCAGGGAAATGGAAAAATACGGCGCCGTGTCAGTTGGCTCTCTCTACACTTTCGGTTTGATAGGCATGTGGCAATACCTGCCCGACGGCACGTGGATACCTAAACCTATGCCACCCAAGAAGCCTCAGACAAGAGAAGAAGCCTTGCAAGCCATAGTACGTTGGACTTTGCATAAGCCTGAGTGGGCGCATTTCTATCAACCTGAGTTGAAGACAAAGATGATGGAGAGTATAGTGAAGCAGTGGAATGTCAACGCTGTATTACTCCATTACAATCGTGGGTGTGAAGGCTTGAGTGTTCACATTGCAGAGAACCGTTTAGGCTTGATGAAAGAAGGAATTCCCGTGTTCCCATTCGAAGGCAACATGGGCGACGAAAGAGACTTCGACCTCACAGGCACCATGGCACGGTTGACTGCATTCTTTGAAAGCATGGGATTGAAGAAACTCAAGGAGTGATTAGCTAAATGATAACTGCAGGAGTTGACGTTGGAGCCAAATTTGCCAAAGTTGTCATTCTCAAGGACGGACAAGTAATAGCCAGAGCGAAAGCGCTTGTAGGATTCGACCTTTTGAAATCTGCCACTGTAGTCTTTGAAACGGCTTTGAAGGACGCTGGGCTTTCTCGAGGCGACATCCAAAGGGTTGTAGCCACAGGCATGGGTAGAAACATCGTTGTGCAGAAGCCCCCGATCAGCGCTGAGGAAGCCGTCTCGGAAGTTGTGTCCGCGGCTGCAGGTGCTTTCCATGTTATTCCCACAGCTAGAACCGTGATTGATGTTGGCGCTGAAGAGGGCAGAGGCATCAAAGTTGAAGGAGGCAAGGTTAGAGACTTCGTTATCAACGAGCGCTGTGCTGCTGGAGCTGGAACCTTCATCGAAGCCATGGCTAGAGCCTTGGAGGTCAAAGTTGAAGACATGGGACCCTTGGCACTCAAATCGGTCAACACCATACCCATGAACGCTCAATGCTGCGTTTTCGCTGAGTCAGAGGTGGTGTCACTGATTCATTCAAAGATATCCAAAGAAGACGTTTCTAAGGCTATACACGACGCCATCGCGGGTAGAATCAGCTCTATGGTGTTAAGAGTTGGCGTAGAGAAAGACGTTGTCCTAGTAGGCGGCGTTGCTTTAGACCCAGGGTTCAAGCCGCCCTTAGAAAAAGAACTCAAAGCTAGCGTAGTCATACCCGGGTATCCAGAATATGTTAGCGCTTTGGGAGCCGCTGTGATAGCGGCTAATCCAGCGAGGTGAGAAGGCAGTATGACTCAAACCGAAGAGAAGGTTCAGGAATACTGGCGATGGCCCGAGTACAGACAGACGGTGGCGAACATGGAATATGGAAATACTAAGGCGATTACAGCAGGAGTTGACATTGGCTCAGTTGGCAGTAAAGCAGCAGTGTTAGTTGATGGAGAACTCTATGCCTATGCCGCAATGAGAACTGGTGGCGTCAGCGAGGCTACAGCAGTCAAAGTTATCAGTTGGGCTCTGGAAGGAACAGGGCTTGAGATTGGAAAGCTGCATTATGTTGTTGGCACGGGCTACGGTCGAGTCAACGTGCCATTCGCCAAGAAGACAATAACAGAGATTGCCTGTCACGCAAGAGGCGCACACTACAT
>CAYLSJ010000042.1:0-9020 GCA_964386655.1 uncultured Candidatus Bathyarchaeia archaeon
GGACCCATGAGAAAACTAACAAGCAGAGGCATAAATCTGAGAAAAATCTTCGAAGGCAAACGCTTTGAAGTCATAGAGGTCTATCCAGGAGGAGCTCAAGACATTCTAGGAATCCCCAGAAAACAACAAGGGCTCAAGAGATTAAAAGAGGGTCTGGAAAAGCAGGGAATAAGAGGGTTAAATGACAAGATGAATGAACATGAGCTGGACGCCGTAACCTGCGCCCTTGTAGGAAAGCTCTTCTTGGAGGGGAAAGCCATCATTTACGGAACTCGCGAGCAAGCGATAGTAATGCCAAGATGAGACATCAGTGTTTCCGCCTTCGGAAGTTCTGTGAGTTTTGTTAATAATTAACAACACTATGGGCGACGCGCCAATTGAAGTGGCTGAAGCTGAACTGTAGCGTTAGGTGCTGAAGCCTTGGTTCTTCTTGCCTTGCCGACTTGACCCTCGGTTGAGTAGGCGCTGTTGCTCCTATGTTTTAAAGTCTATTGGAGGATTAACTATCTGGCTTCCCGGTTTTCGTTCAAGTTGGGCTACGCCATTCGGGCACCCGGTAACACATAGTCCGCAGCCGATGCAACGCTTCAAGTCCACAACAGAGATTCCATTCTGCTCAGAGATGACATGAACTTGGCACCTTGTTATGCATGTGAAAAATCCTTGACATTTGTCTGGGTTGATGACGAACTATGTGGCTGCCCAGAACGGTGTCCTTGCTCTCATGAGGTTTACATACTCATTAAGCACTTCCGCTTCGTCTGATGAAAGACGCGTCTGAAACTCTGTTAACATAGCCTTAGCATGCGCCTCAGGCACCTTAGCATACAATGTGTCGCCTTCGTTGATGTGTCGTCCAAAAATAGGCTTCTCCAACGAAACAGCAACTTGCATGCCTTTTCCAGCTTCAGAAACGGCTTTACCCTTATCCTGAATCTGAAGAATCTCACCCAAGTCTTCGCCATCCTTGCCCATCAGCGGAATCTTAGGCTTTATCTTGCCAGCAACAATCTCAACCCCAAAAATAGCAGGTTTCGCTCTGCGGAAAACGAAGCCTGGCAGAACCGTCAACTTGGCTGGCGTAACGAATTTCTCAAACTCCTTGGCTGAGCGAGCCTCCTGCTCCCTCCTCATCCAGTCCATATAATTGTCTACAAGATGATAGATGATGTTGTGCTCGAAAAGCGGCACACCTTTGCTCTTTGCTTCCTCCTGAGCATCGGGCAAAACCTTAGCATTGAACGCTAAGACCGCGCCAAATAAAGGCTCATGCTCTTTGACCACAGCTGCTTCAGTCACGTCTCGCTTCGAAACATCGCCCACATCAGCCAACCGAATGGGAACGCTGTTACGTCTCAGAATCTCAGCTATAGCCTCAAGCGAACCCAAAGTATCTGTCTTCAAAACCACGCCGTCAATGTCAGTTGCAACGCGAAGCTTTTCCACCTCCTCCGAAACCATGCGCACAAACTCATCAAGCCGGTCTTCAGATGGCACAGCGTAAAGAGGCGCACCTGCAATTGCTCCCTCCAGATCAGGCGCTGCTATCTTGACTCCACTTGCAGCCGCAACCTCATCCACCGAGGAAAACTTGTCTCTTGGATCACGAATCTCATCCAAGGGCTTGGGCAGCAAAACAGCACGCACCTTGGTTGAAATGGGCTTTTCCCTGCCCCCAATGACAACAGTGTCGCCTCTTCTCAACACGCCATCATAAATGACAGCGTTCACAGTGACTCCTAATCCAGGCTCCTCTTTAACCTCCAAAACCGTGCCCTTTGCAGCTCCTTTAGTGGTGCGTAGCTGCTTCCTCAGATACTCTTGAGTCAAGCCTACGAGAACAGCCAGAAGCTCAGGAATGCCTTCACCCGTCTTGGCACTCACAGGCACGAGAGCAATAGTTTTGGCGAAGTCGATTATCTTTTCAAAACGATCCGACCTGAAACCCAATTGAGAAAACGTGCCCATAATAGCATACAAGTGCTCGTCAAAATCCTGCCTAACATAAACGTCTTGGCTTTGATATGATTTGAGAAAGGGGTCACTAGGCTTGGAAACCCATCCTGGCAAGCGGTCAACCTTATTGGCAGCAACCAGAAACGGCGTCTTCCTAGCTTTCAAGATCTCAACACACTCATAAGTCTGCGCTTCAAAACCGCGAAGAATGTCAATCACGAGTATGGCTATGTCAGCTGCAGCTCCGCCGCGCTTGCGCAGATTTACAAACGCTTCGTGCCCTGGGGTGTCGATTACTAGCAAGCCTGGGATACCAATCCTCGCCTTCCACTCTTTAAGTAGTGGACGAGTGAGTTCCTTGAGGGTGGCGACTGGAAAGAAGCTGGCGCCTATGTGCTGGGTCATGCCTCCGACCTCTCTAGCCTGCACACTGCTCTTCCTAATTTTGTCGAGCAAGCTGGTCTTGCCGCTGTCTATGTGACCGAGAACGCACACGATCGGTTGTCGAATCGGCATCTTTCCGTCGCCCTCAAAAACGCATCAACTGGTCTATAGATGTCTTTCCTTTCATCAAAAGATGTGCTTCAACGTATAAATAATTTGACTGCAAAAGAAAGAATGCTGGCTTGGCTCAGTGCAGTTTGGCTTGCTTTAGTGCGTCCAGGATTCTTCGGAGAACCAGCTCAATGGGTGCATCAACCTGAATGTTCTCGATTGTGACAATTTTGCTTTTCTTTCTCTTGTAGTATTCGATTAATGGCTGCGTCTGCTTTTCATAGACTCTCAAGCGTTCTCTAATCACTTCAGGCTTGTCGTCCTCACGCTGGTACAATTTTCCACCGCACTTGTCACACTGCAGATCAACCTTGGGTTTCGGCGAATACTTGATGTTATAAATAGCGCCGCAGCTTCGGCAAATCCTACGATTAGATAACCGCTCAACGACAACCCATTCGGGCACATCCAAATCCACAATTGCGTCTATCTTCGCCATTCTATCCAGAGCTTTTGCCTGGTCAACTGTACGCGGATAACCATCAAGAATGAAGCCTCGTCTGCTTTCAGGCTTGCCAAGCCACACTTTTAAAACTTCATTGACTGTCTCATCGGGTACAAGTCCGCCACTCTGCAGATACACTGCAATCTTTTTTCCCAGGTCGGAGCCGCTCTTAACCTCGGCTCGAAAGATGTCGCCTGTTGCTATCGCTGGAATATTGTATCTCTCAGCCAATTTCGATGCGTATGTGCCCTTGCCAGCGCCTGGTGGACCGAAAATTATGAAGTTCAATAAGTATCACCCAACTACTCAGGAACCTCAATTTTGTAACTTATGAGCTTAGTACCTTCTTTATCGAATCGAAATTCTCCATTGAAGCTTTTTCCTTCAATCAGCAGTGGAAGCCAGTGTCTGTCGTCTTCCCACATCTCTTCATAAGGTACGTCGTCAAAACTGGTCCAGTGCAGAAATCCTTCTTGTCCTTCTCGAATCTGTCCTTTAAACGATTTAGTTGAGAAAACATAACAGAGAATAGCTGGCTCATTTGTGTTGCCGAACCAGAACTTGAGAGCACCATGACGTTTAAGGTTGCTCACCTGCAAGCCGGATTCTTCGTAGATTTCTCGGATACAAGCTTGCTCTGGGCTCTCGGTTGGGCGCATTTTTCCTCCTAAGCCGTTCCATTTTCCTCCGCCGAACAGCCCAGCAGATTTTTTCAGCAAAAGTAGTTTTCCGTCGTCTATGATATGGCAAAGAATGTCATATCTGACCATGCCGCTAAGCTCGTCCTTTCTCTTCCTTTCCGTAGTATTTTGTCCATCGAAGCTTCCGTGCATCTCGTCCAAGGTTCAAGCTGTTCTTGCGGCACTTGCTGGAGCAAAAATAGAACAGGGCGCCGTCATTGCGCACGTACATGATGCCTGTTCCCTGTGGGAAGTCTTTGCCACAAAAAGAGCAGCGGCGGAGTCTGGGCACAGGCTAATCCCTCTTTTGGCTTTGTTTATCGGATTTTCTTGGCTTCGCGTTCTGTTTCGCGTAGCATTAGTATGTCGTTTTCTCGTATCGGTCCTTTCACATTTCGTGTGATTATGCGTCCCTTGTCTTTTCCTTCCAATACTCGTATTCTAACTTGGCTAATCTCGCCTGTCACACCTGTTCTGCCAATAACTTGAATGACTTCGGCTGGTATTAGGGCTTCTTCAGCCTCTTCCTTCTCGCTTGTTCGCTTCTCAGCTGCTGACTCCTTGGCTTCCTTGCTCATCTAACAGCCGCCTTCTTGGCATCTTCAACTCTTTTGGTGATCTCTTTCAGAAGAGAGGCGGCGTCGCCAGCTTCAACTATGCACGCAGCAGCAGCAGGAACATCAATCCCTATAGCCGAGCCGATCTTCTGCTTGTTCGGCACGAAAACATACGGAATCTTGCGTTCGTCACAGATTAATGGCAGATGAGCCACAACCTCAGGCGGATCAACATCCTCAGCTATGATAACCAGTTTAGCCTGGGCTCTCTCAACAGCTTTTGTTGTTTCATTGGTGCCCTTTCTTACAGAGCCAGTTTGAGTGGCAAGTTGAAGGGCTTCATAGGCGGCGTCCGCGACCTCCTTCGGGACGTTAACCTTTACGTAGAATGGCTTTGACAATTTTGCCTCACCCTTTTGCTTTTAAGTGCAGAGTCTATTCAACAACACACATTTATAAGGATTTTCAGAATGGTACAACAACAGCAGCTTTCAGTTTGTTGAGCTCAGAAAGCACAGAAACCGTGCAGAGATGAAGACCCTTCGTTTCAACCTGAACGATTCAGCTGCCTGGAACATCCCAGTGAGGTTCGTTCAGAAGAAAGGCGCAAGACTACCTGCTAGAATCTCCTCTACCTTTAGCCTTTTCATGGCGTTTTCTCAGCTTATTATAGATTGCAGCAGCCGTTACCCCGGATAAGGTCACAACCTCAAGCGACACGACAATCGCTGATTCCAAGCTGAGAGGCTGCTTGAGAACTGCTGGAGGAATCATCATGATGTCGCCAGTTTTCCCGGTATCCCAAAGGATCGTCCCCGAAGGAAGAGTTCGCCCAATGTACGAAAAGATTACTTCATAGGGATTGCTGAGCGAACTTTGATGAAATTCAGCATAGACACCATCATAAACTGCGCCGCCCCACATCCAGTCCTGATCGAGATACGCGATGTCTCCCTGAATAGTGTAAGCTGTTTCAACAAGGTCCCAACCGGCTTTTCTCAGCATTCGTGGCTCCTTCAAGTATGCTGCCCAGCCACTGTCTGCAATTATCCTGTTGCTGATCACTCCGAACTGGAAATAGTAGACGTAGTGACCTAGGGGGAACCCACCGCCAGCCACAACAGTACCTACATAGAACTTACTGATGACACTCTCACAATTGGGCAGGCTCGCAACTTTGACTGACAGTAGTGTAGTATTAAGGGAAGCAATCGAGAAAGAATAGTGCAGGTACCAGTCCGAGTCCCACACTGCAGCCAACGTGACCGGCATGGTTGGATCAATGCCAGACAGCTGCCAAGTGTAGGCATATACTAGTTCCTCAGTCGGCATATGCAACGGAGCAGTCGCCTCCCGAGTCTGATGCAAGCCGATGTCAACAAACAGGTTTCCCAGACTGTCTATTACAAGCATAGTGTAATACCCATAATCTACAAACCCCAGTTCGCTGTCTTGTCCTTGGACAAACATGCCCACTCCGAGCCAACTATCTGGCGGAAAGCGGCTCACGTCTACTGAAGGGAAGCTGACAGTGATAGCTGTTGCATCAACCCGCTCACGGGTGTACAGATCAGGAGCGTCCACGTGGTAGCCTGCAACATAGGGCTGATTCGAGTTGAGCTGTGCAATGTGGTGGTTCTCAGATGGGGTCAGCACGACCGTGTCAGCAGTGCAGGCATTACCTGCGGCTAGTGCGACCGCAATTGACAGAGTTACGAGCAGGACCGGGATGTTGAGTTTCACAGGCAAGAGCCCTCATGTTTCACTGCGAAAAATAGGAATAAAATGGCTTTGGAAGCTTTAACTACCTCATTCACCGAAGTTTGCATCATGGATTCGAAGTGTCCGCACTGCCATCGAGACGTGCCAGACGACTCTGTCTATTGTCCATACTGTGGCTATGGAATCCAGCCAAGCGCTAGAACAGCGCAGGTTTCTGCTGCGGGCACGTTGTTACTTGTCGCTGCCGTGGCTTCGCTGATTTTTTTCGTTCAGTCTGTCCGAGCTCTAGTCCAGATCTACGGCTGGTATCCTCAATCAGTTGCTCAAAGCTGGATCATCTACGATCAAACGTTAACGGTCTTCTCTTTCATTGGGCTGTTGTTCGGGTTCTCTGCTGGTACACTTTCGTTGTCGAGGAAAAGCTACAGGTGGACTATGGTTTCTGCAGTCTTATGCACGCTGTCAGGTGCGGGAGCATGGATACTATCTATGGTTATACCGTACGTGCAATTGTCGCAGTCTCTTCTCTTCTATTTTCTGCCTATTCTCCTCACGGCGCTGATTGGAACGCTGATCATTTGGCCACGAAAAGCTGAGTTCACCTAATGTGATCAGCCATCAAGTTTCCTTTACTCACTGCTCTTGAAAAAGGCATGCTAGACGGTTGCACAGCATGCTTCTAGGTCTCTATCGTCTTGACAGCGGAGTCAAACATGCTCTGAACTGCCGACTTGGTTAAGACACCATGTGAAACTAGCGCCTGCAACGAGAAAACCGTTATAGGTACGTCGGATTTGCCCTCCGAATAGAAGGTAAGCCAACCTCCATCGTTTCTCTGAGCTTTCACTAACGCTTCAAGCAGAGTCCTAATCCTATTGTCGCCCTTTTGGTACATGAGATTGGGCGAAGTCTCGAAAACCAAATGGGTCAACTCATACGCGTCTTCAACTTTCTCCTTTTCAAGCTTTGAGAGCAGCTTTGCTAGGTTTGACTCAAACATTTCTTTGGTTCTAGATATTACGTTGTGCTGTTTCCCCAGTATAGGTCCCAAGAAGTCTCCGATGCCTGTCGTGCTGTCAGGGTCGGGTCCGTCACGACCCACGACAGCGCCCCATCCGCCGTCTGGTAGCACTGTCTGTGTGAAGAAATCGACTATTCTTTTGAACTCCTTGGTGTTTTCCATTCCTAGCTGTTGTAGCAGTTTTCCAATTTGGCATGTGTACCATGTTACGCTCTGGCTTGTTGACTCCCACGTCATCCATTCAGGCAGAGTTATGGCTACGTTTTCATGCCATCCACCGTCGGTTTCTTGCCACTTCAAGAGCCAATTCAACGCTGAAGTCATAATGTAGGAACGCTTGTCAACGCCAGCTCTGTGAAGAGCCTGTAAAACTCGATATGTAGCCTTAATTGAACTCGGCTGTCCCCTCTCTAGATTTCGTGGGAAGCCAGCATCATTGTTCTGTAGCGACATGATCGCTGTCAAGCTATCGAATCCTGGCTGTGTTCCAAGACGGTCAATGGTTGTAAGGATTTGCATTATGGACAGTGGGTCACTTTTGTTAAGAATGAAGGGGAAAGGATTCTTCTTCAGCATGATCTTATTTGGCAAGTTTGATTGCTCCTTTAAGCCAGATTATCGGCTTGTAGCTGCCCTCTTATTGCTTTTTTCATCTACAGAGCGTGTTTAAAATGGACAGGGTGGCGTAAACGGCTTCTTCTGTCCGAACAGTCTCCGTTGCTTGCATTGGAACTGTATTCACAACGAAATCAGCGAGGTCTTGTAGTTCTAACTGCTCATGTGAGACGATTTCGTGCAATCCTTCGGCAGGAGCTCCAAAGGCGATTAGAGTTTTGCGAGAGCTTTTCCACTTTTCCTTCAAGTCATCTAGAACATCTGCGATTGGTCTGCCTTTTCTCGAAGTTGCTATCACAAGTTCAAACTCTCCTGTTCTAAGAAATCGTCCAAGCGACTTGTCTGGAACAGTGACACTGTAGCCCCAGTAGCAGCTGACTTCGTCGGATTTAGCCAGAGCCGCTTCCAGCCGCCTGTCCAGTTCTGTTATTTTGACCGTGACACGCGTGTCTGTCTTCAGTTTTGCTCCTTCAATTAGAAATGGCTGCTCTACACCTATGTCTACGAGTGCTCCTTCCTTAGTGATTGATGTGACTACGCCCTCTCTGAAATCGCCCATGGTCAAGTCCTTGGTTCTGTTAGCTGTAGGATGATGAGGCGTGCGCAAGGGCGGCAGCGCACCCGCGTACTGGAGTTCTGGCATTATTTTGAACAGTCTTCGGCGCAAGTATTGTGGAGTTTCCATGTAGCTGAGAATGCTTTGAACTAGTTTTATGTCAACGTTTTGATTGGCTGTTGGCATGTCACGGTAGACAAAGATTTGGTCAACCCTGAATATGGCTGCTGCTCGACCAATCAGCCCTATTCGAAAGGTTTTCTCACGCTGGTGAGGAATGTCTGAGACAAAAGACGCAGGAATTGCAATTGCATACGTGAACGGATGCTTCAGCGGAGCAGCCATTTACCGTTCTCTCTTCCCTAGAATGAATTCCTCAAACCACTGCTCTGCAGTTTGTAATGCAACTGGTTCCAGGGGATGCTTGAAAGCATAGGCTGACACGCTTGTTAGAACTCCCCCAATTCGACGGTCAAGTGCTACCTTAACGGCTCGGATAACGTCGAATAAGACTGACCCAGCATTCGGCGCGTCCACTGTGCTCAAACGCAAGTCAAGAAGCATGGGCACTCTTCCAAAATAGAAGCCTTTGATCCAGAAGAAACTGTCCCGTCTATTCTCCAAGAAATCCACATAATCAGTTGAACCCGCAACCACCGAAGCTTTGTACGGCAACACTGATTCAACTGACTTTGTCTTTACAGTGCGCTTCAATTCACGTGTGCGGTCCAACGTGTCCAAAGATTCGGTTCCGCCGCCCACATCAAGCTGATACGTTTCATGAATACGCACACCCTGCTCAGACAACAACTTCAACAATGTCTTATGCACAGCAGTTGAGCCAACTTGGTCAGCCAAGTCGTCGCCTACCAACGGCAACTTCGCCCTCTTGAAAAGCTCAGCCCATTCTCCG
>CAYLSJ010000043.1:0-8990 GCA_964386655.1 uncultured Candidatus Bathyarchaeia archaeon
TGACCACACCATAAGACGTACAGTGCATTTGCCTTCATAGCTTTCAATGTCTTTTTCATAGCTAGGTAAACGCGAGCAGCTTTTGCCACATCGTCAAGTGATGGTTCTAAGACTTTGACTCCTCTCACCCATTCTCTAGCCAATGCCTCAGCTTCACTAAGGCTGGTTTTCTCAACTGCCTCAACGAATTCTTCCACATTGACATTCTCTGCGTTTAGCTTTCCTGAGAAAAGGGGGTTTCTTTCCCAAGCTATTCCATCAAGCTTCCAGTCACCTGCACCCAGAAGGCACACTTTCATGGTTTCAAGCAGTTTTAAGCTCCTTAGAGCCTTGATCTTCGCTTTGACCTGTTGTGGACTAAATGCCAATTCAACATTGTTCTTGTCTGCTAAGTACTGGTATGTTTCAAGAGCGTTGGAGAAAGTGGTCTCTTCGCTGACGATCACTATTGGTTTCCCAGTCTCTGCCAGATAGATGAGCGAGCCAAATCGGTCAAGACAACAGGGAAAAACCACAAAGCCATCTACGCCGTGAATGTTGATTCCTAGAATCTCTTTATCATTTCGTATCAAAAGCTTTGACTCAGTGCTGAGGCTGTATTTGCGAAGTATTTCATTTGTTGCAGCATCCTGTTTGGCTCTGGCTTTACCGATTGCTCTGTCCGGTGTCTTACCAAGCAGGAGTATAGGCACGATCTTCATCTATTCAACTCCATTTTTCAGCCAACTTGCTCTGACAAGCTTTGCGCAAGCTCCGTCTGAAGAGCACTTGTTTAAGCGTTAGCAGAGATAAATATGTCTCATGATGTGGAAAAAGGCGAAATACAGCACATGCACCTTCAGGATTAAGCTGTCAATTTCCCGATCTGGACGAGTGCAGATCGTCCCCTTTCTGTAAGTTTGTAGAAGTTTCTCTCAGTTTTCTGCAATGTCTGCTCAGACCTGCTTTGAATAAGTAACCCGGCGCTTTCAAGCTCGGAAAGATGCTGGTAAACGCTTGGAATTTTCACGCTGACTCCGAATTCCTCTTTTAAGATCTTCCAAACCTCATAACCATACGACTCCTTACGTGAAACAATCTTCAGAATGCGCATTTTCGTCTCACCCAACTCTGTCGTGTACTTTCTTCTCTCCACTCGTCTGAGCAACTCCTCAAGCTTCCTACTTCCTTTGACCAGAGTCTTTGCTACCTCAGGGTACTTCAAGCCCATCCCCGTAACGACGCAGACAACAGTCTCTGAAGAATCAATCTCTCCTGCGTCAACCAGCCGTTTCAATCCAGCAATAGTTGTCGCAGCAGCAGGCTCAGCAAAAATGCCCTCAAGCTTCGCCAAAATCCGCACAGCCTCAACGATTTCGCTGTCTGGCACAGAAACCGCTGTTCCTCTTGACTCCCCAATCGCCTGCAAAGCCATGCCACCGCATGGAGGATCCTTAACGCAAATGTCTATTGCGATGGTTGACGTTTTTTTCGCTGGCGTGACTTTGCTTTGGCCTTTCCTAACTGCTTCCACAATGGGTGCACATCCCTGAGCCTGAGTTCCAATGATTTTCGTCGCTTTGTGCTTGAGAAAGCCCATGTCGTGGAACTCGTTTATTCCCTTCCAGATCATAGATATGTGACCTCCGCTACCCATGGGAACTATTATCTCGTCAGGAAGCGTCCAATCAAGCTGCTCACAGATCTCATAGCCCGTTGTCTTCTCTCCTTCCTGAAAATAGAGATTGTAGGGCATAACAAAGTGACTGACGTTCTTCTCCTGCTCTGCGAGCTTGTACGCTTGCCCGCAGGCGTCTGCGCTGTCTCTGGCAACCTCAACATCAGCGCCATAAGCGATGATTTGATAAAACTTACCAGTGTCCAATCTTTCAGGAATGAACACTTTGCACTTTAATCCAGCTCTAGCTGTATACGCCACTAAGGAAGCAGCCAAATTGCCTGTCAAGCCACAGTAAACAGACTTGCGACCAAGTTCTCCTATTCTCGAAACCTCAACTGTGGTTCCTCGATCTATAAATGAGCCCGTGGGATTGCTCGTCTCATCCTTAATGTATAGATTTCGCAAGCCAACCGCTTCAGCTAGTCTCTCGCATTTGTGGAGAAAGGTGCCGCCTTCACCGAGGGAGATCATGCTTGATTTGCTATGAAGAGGCAGAAACTCGAAATACTTCCATACACCGGGCACGCGCCGCTCCAGTTCAGCTTTGCTGACATGTTCCTTCAACCTGTCAGGAGAGTACGTTGCATTGAGAACGCCGCCGCAACCTGGGCAAGTTGGCAGATATGCTTGGGGCGAATACTCCTTGCCGCAATGGGTGCACTTCAACATGGAGAGGAAAGAGGACATAAAGGTCGCGCCTATATATAGGCTCAAACTTATATATCATTTTTCCCTCAAGCCCCTTTCTGACACGGTGACCCAAGATGAACAAGGCTCAATTCAATGCTGCAGTGATTCTAACCTCGCTGCTCCTGACAGCCTTAGCCTCAACAACCAATATAATTAACACGCTCCAACAGCTCGGAATAGACTCTATTCTCACCAAGATCAGCTTGACCGACTCTGCAAAAATTTACATCAGCTTGCAGTTGACTCTCACCGCTCTATGTGTTGGCATGCTGGCTTTCTCTCTTTACTTCTGGCAGAAGCGGATGATGCGCAGAGCTGGAATACTTGCAGCGTCCAGCAGCCTGCTTCAGGCAATGTCTGTGATTCATGCCTTTGTCTCCGACTTCAGTCTGTTCGCTCCGAGTCTTCTGTTATGGGCTTGTGGCCTGGCTTTTTCTTGCGCAGCCGCTGTAACAGGGCTAACCACATCTGGAGTAGAGGCAGATCGAATGCCCATGATGTTGCCCTACGAAATAGCTGTGTCCACAGTTTTGTCCGCTCTCACCGCGGTCATAACGATCATTACCGGCGCGATTGTTCCGTCTCCTACAGGTGGCTACACGCACATCGGTGACTTGGTCATCTTTGTCGCTGCATTACTTTTTGGGTGCAAGATTGGAGGAACCACTGGAATCATAGGCAGTGTCGTAGCTGACTTTTGGCTTGCCTACCCGCGCTGGTACGTTTCTATTCCAGCCCACGGACTGGAAGGAATAATAGCAGGGTTCGGGAAGAACAAGTCGCTTCCAATTCAAGCCATATTCTGTGCCTGCGCAGGATTCGTAATGGCTTCAACATACTTCTACATCAACATCTTCATCAAAGGATACCCGCTGGCTGTAGTCTCATACTTAAGAGACCTTTTTGGACAAGCTGCCATATCAATAATCCTCGCCTTAATAGTCACAAAGTCTGCTCAAAAGGCGAGACTATTGCGGCGCTGAACGTCTCATAACTTCCGCCGTTCACTTTCTTTTTGGCTGGTCTTGCAAGCCTACAATAATACTTGATCAGAACATTATCCATCCCAGAATAATGTCCTAATCTTTCTTTCCATTCTTTTTCATCGACGTTCGCATAGAGAACGCAGAGAGAAGGGAGCCTTATCTGAGAAAAGACGCTTGGACACTTTTCCGTCTAGTTTTAAAGGATAGTTTCAAAGCTAGATTCTGTTTCTGGTTTCTGCTATGGTTCTCAATGTGGAACTTCACAATAGCTTTCTATCCCTTCCAGCCTCTTTTAATCGGCCTTATCATCTGGCTGCCCACAACTCTACTGGTTATCGAACTTGCGGATATCTAAGAAAGCCTTAGTGCTAGTTGAGCTGCGGCAGTGAACTGCGGTCGCATGCAGCATTCACTATCCTGATAACAGAATCTAGGCACTTGTCGCTTCCCTAATTCTGACCCAAAAATGAAATATTCCATTCTGCTTAGGTATCTTCAAACCGTGTCAAGTTGAAGTGTGGAGCAATGGTCGACCACAGGTTTGAAAAGGACGAGCAGTTCGCCCAGAAACTCGACTTGGAAGACCCTCTTTCTAAGTTTCGCCACAGATTCTATGTGCCTAAGGAAACCATCTATGTCGATGGGAATTCTCTAGGTCTATTGTCCAAAGATTCTGAAGAGGCAGTTCGCCACGTGCTTGATGAGTGGAAAACTTTGGGCATAAGAGGATGGCTTCAGGCGAAACACCCATGGTTCTACTTCGCCGAAAGGTTGGGAGCCAAGTGTGCAAAGCTTGTCGGCGCCAAGCCCGATGAAGTTGTAGCCACAGGAACAACCACAGTCAACATTCACTCTCTCGTGCACACGTTCTATCAGCCAGATGTAAAGCGAAGGAAAATACTTGCCGACAAGCTGACTTTTCCAACCGACATCTACGCTTTACGAAGCATATTGCAGCTTAGAAGATCAGATCCTAATGATGACTTGATTCTTGCATCAAGCAGAGATGGACGTTTCCTCAACGAAGACGAGATTGTCAGCTTGATGGATGACTCCGTCGCCCTCGTCTTTCTCCCTTCGGTGCTGTATCGGAGCGGGCAGCTTCTCAACATGAAGCATCTTGCTGAAGAAGCGCATAAAAGATCAATACCAATAGCGTTCGATTGTTCTCATTCTGCTGGTGTGGTGCCGCATCACTTAGATGACTGGAACGTAGACTTCGCGGTTTGGTGCAGTTATAAATACTTGAACGGTGGACCAGGCAGCACCGCTTTCCTGTATGTCAACGAGAAGCATTTCTGCCTTGAGCCAGCCCTTGCAGGCTGGTTTGGCTATGTGAAAGACAAGCAGTTTAACTTTTCACTGAATTTCGAGCACGCAATAAATGCAGGTGGTTGGCAGATTTCTTCGCCAGCTATTCTCAGCTCAGCGCCTCTCGAAGGCTCTCTTGACATTATCTTGGAGACTGGGATAGAAGCGATAAGGGAGAAGTCGTTGAAGATGACTTCATACCTAATGCATTTGGTTGAAGTAGTTCTGTCCAAGAGACCCTACTGCTTCTCTATTGGAACGCCTAGAGAAGCTGACCGCAGGGGTGGACATGTTGCAGTGGAGCATGAGGAAGCTATGCGAATAAGTGAAGCTTTGAGAACGAGAGGCGTGATATCTGATTTTCGTCCGCCAAACGTGATCAGAATCGCACCTGTGCCACTTTATAACACATATCATGAAGTTTGGCAAATTGCACACCATTTAAAGAGCATAGTCGACAAGAATGAACATAAAAGGCTTCGAAAGCAACGAAAAGAAATATCCTAAATGTTGATGTCAACCTGAGTAACCTGATGAGAAACCTGTGACACACAAGTTTTGAACAGACCGATGCTGTTGCCAAGGTTATTTGCATTGGGATTATCAGAAGTCATAAATCAGTGTGTGCATAAGGCATACAAGATAAGTATGAAATCAAAATTCGCTTACGTTGGGATAAGAGTAAAAGACCTGCAGAAGTCCATAGATTTCTACACGAAAATACTGGGCATGAAAGTTACTGGACGAGGCAAGGTTGAACAAACTAAAGGCGAAACCGTAGGCTTGGTCAGCGAAGAAGGCGGCTTCATTCTGGAACTGAACTACTACGAGAGTAACAGTCCCTACTACACTGAGTACACTGTGGGCGAAGGACTTGACCATCTTGCCTTTAGAGTTGACAACTTGGACAAAGCGTTGAAAGAAGCGAAAGCAGCGGGACACCCAACTGTCCTAGAGATGAAGGTAGATGGCGGACGATGGGCTTACATAGAGGACCCGAACGGAATCTGGATTGAGCTTTATCAAGCAACTGAAACCTAGAATATTCACCGCATGAACAGCGACACCAGTTGATTACTGTGGCTTTCTCTCGATCAATTCTATCAGTGTTCCATCTGGATCTTCGATGAAGGCTATCATAGATCCTGTTGGGCCAAGTCTGAAAGGTTCATCGGTAATCGTTATCTTTTCCTTTCTCATCGTTGAAATAGTCTTTTTCATGTCTTGAATTTCAAATGCCAAATGGTCGAATACGCGGTCTTCGTATTCTGCTTGAATGAACCTTTTCTGTTTTCGATAGTGGGTGAGTTCAAGCCTAGACCCTTTATCATCAGGATCTTGCAGAAAAGCGATTTCAGCATCGTTCTGCGGTATTTCACGGCGACTTAGAAGTTTAAGTCCCATCAGTCTTGTGTAGAAGTCAATCGACGTGTCGATGTTGCTTGTTCGAATACTTGTGTGAACGAATGTCATGATGCTTTACCTCGCAGCTTTTTTGCGAGTTCAGGTATATAGAAGAGTCGGTGCCTGCTGTTTTGGGGATGTGTAACGCTGCATTATTTTGGTTTCTGGAATATTGTTCTAGATGAAACACTACTTTTAGGGTTTGGCTGGCTCTGTTCTCTCAACGAGAGCTATAGAAAGGAGTTATAGAGGATTTGTCAGTTGCAGAAGGTCCGCATAAACGTCGGGACCATCTCTACATCATGGCGGAAATATTGGAAGTAGCCATAGACGGAGCTCTGAAGACTCAAGTTATGTATCGAGCCAATCTTAGCTTCGCCCAACTAAACGAATACTTGAAACTCATGCTTGACCTGAAGCTGCTGGAAACAGTCCAGAACACGGAGAAGACTTATTATAAGACCACTTCCAAGGGCATGCGCTATCTCCAAAGCTATAAAGAGATACGAGATTTGCTGAAGAAGGAGCGCAGTGGTAACGGATCAAGCAATGGAAACGGGGTCTACCTAGTCAAGCGTGGCTCACAGGTCATCTGCAGCAAAGGACCGTTTTATTAGGCACAGAATGCGTTTCCGCCACCTTCTATAATGTTGAGCTTGGTCAGCGAACTCTCTGAAATAACTGAAATAGTTTCACTTTGCTCACTGTAAACCATTGATTTCCCTTCTATCTCAACGTTTATGAAGGCTGCATATCGACCTTTGATTCCTCGAAACTGTTGTGATCTCATTGTTGACCCTCAAGGAGCAAGCGATGTCCTTCGGCATTCAAAGCATAGACCAAGCTTTTCCAGGCTTCAAATTGGGTGACTTTGCCGTTTTGTATGGGCATATCTTCTGCAGGACTCTGATTTTCAGGTTATGTGCCATTTGTCAGCTTTCAAGTGAAAAAGGCGGATTTGATTCCCCTGTTGTTTATGTGGATGGTGGAAACACCTTCAACCCGTATGTGATTTCAGCTGTTGCTCGAGAGTTTGGTTTAACTCCGAAATCAGCGTTGGAGCGCGTGTTTGTTTCACGGGCTTTTACAGCATATCAGCTTTCGGCTCTTGTTTTAGAAACTTTAGAGGATGCTGTGAAATATTTCAGGTCAAAGCTGGTTGTAGTCTCTGAAATCATAAATCTGTTTTTAGACCGAGACGTGCCAAAAAGAGAAGCGATAGAGATTTTCAACCAAATGATGCTTTATCTTGCCGACCTTGCCATAAGACGAAAAATAATTGTTATAGCCACGTGCTTTAACGATGAGCCTTCTAGAAGACATGATTTTCTCCAGTCTATTTTGCTTGGAAAAGCAAGTACAATTGCAAGAGTGACTGAGTCTAAAGGCGGATTAAAATTGATTATTCAAAACCACGGTTTTCCAGAGTCTTTGACCATTGACCTCTCGCATAACAAGGCAAGTTTGGAGAAATTTGTGGAGGCATAAGGTTTGGGGCGTACAGTTGTTTCGTACAGGCAGGCTTTGGAAGGAGAAGTCGCTATGTGGGAAGGGTTCAGAAAGGCGCTTAGAATGCGTGACGCTGAGGCTTTTGATAGAATGATGAACGCCTGCAGACTCCACGCTTCCGCTGCCAGCATGGCAACTAGACCCGTTCTGTTCGAGGCGATGGTGATGTCGATTCTGTTGGAGCAGGAGAAAGCAATCATGGAGCTGGCTGAAAAGCTTGACCGAGTTGAAAAACGCTTTCACCAGCCTTAACCCCTTACATGGCTGGATATTAGATTTATACCCTTCAGCCTTTGGCGAGATGACTGTTTGGTTAATAACCGAGAAAGGTGACAGAGTCAAGTTCATCGATGAGTTTCTTCCAAAAATTTACGTTTCTGGCAGTATTGCAGATTTGTCCAAGCTTGCAGACAAGTTGAGAAGCAACGGGTCTGTGGTCAAGTGGGCTTATGTTGACAAATACGCGGATTTTATGAGTGACAGAAAATCTAGGGTTCTGGAAGTTACGGTTGCGGATTGCCGTGTTAGGTCACTTCTAGCTCGTAGGATATTGAGGCTTGGCGGGTACGGGAAGTATCGGCTTTACAATGTAGATGTTCCAGATGTTCAAATGTATCTTTATGAAAGAGACCTTTTCCCGCTGGCTTATGTTGGAGTTGCATTTCAGGGTAAACGCTTGGCTTATTGGTTGATGGATTCTGTTGAAAGCCTTGACTACAAGCTGCCTCCTCTGCGCATGCTCAAGTTAGAGGTTCAAATCGCCAAAAAGAAATCAGTTCCCATGTTTAAAGACGCTGTTCAAAGCATAACACTGGAATCAGAGGGCAGAGAAATAGTCATCAGTGAAGGCGATGAAAAACAGAAACTCTTGAACATGGTTGAGGCGATTTGGAAAGAGAACCCGGACATTGTTTTAACTGAAGGTGGCGATTCGTTTCTATTTCCGTATCTGGCTTTTCGTGCATCTGTAAACGGTGTGCTTGACCGTCTTTTTTTGGGCAGAGAGAACGTGCCCTTAAGAGCTGAGAGAAAGCGTGGAACCACATTCTTTTCGTATGGTAGGATATACTTCAAAGCGCCTACACATAGGCTGTATGGACGCATACACATCGACGCAAGAAACACTTTCATTTACTCTTCAAGCGATTTGCAGGGCTTAGTTGAAGTTGCGAGAACCTGTAGAGTGCCTTTGCATCGTGCAGCTCGAGCTTCAATCGGCTCCATCATGTCTTCATTGCAGCTTTATCAAGCCATGAAAGATGACATACTGATTCCATGGAAGAAAAGTGAACCTGAATCATATAAGTCAGGCTGGGAACTGCTCATAGCTGATCGCGGCGGCTTTATTTTTGAGCCTAAACTTGGGCTGCATGATAATGTGGTTGAAGTGGATTTTGCATCTATGTTTCCAACGTTGATGGCTACTCGCA
>CAYLSJ010000044.1:0-8840 GCA_964386655.1 uncultured Candidatus Bathyarchaeia archaeon
AACAGAGACCGTGTGGTAGATACGATAGATTTGATGTTGGTCGGCAAAAACTATGGGAAGACAGCTTACTAACCACAATATCAATTGCATTCTGTAATCAAAATAATCGCTTTTATAACATTTCCATGCTCATAGCAATGCTTAAGAACACGCCGACTAATCCATTTAAATGAAGAAAAAAAGGAGAGAGAAATTATGGAAAAGCATGACAAAAGAGCTTTCATGTTAGTTTTCATCTTGCTTCTCTTCACCGTGAGCATTCTAGGCAACATAAGACCTTCACATGCAGCAACCACCAAGATAATCGTAGACCCAACTAATAATACATTTGCAGTAGGTGAATTCTTCAACATAAACGTAACAATCGTTGACGTCACAAATCTCTATGGTTTCGATATCAGGTTCTGGTGGGACTCAACAGTCCTAGAATACCAAAGCAAACTTGTGTACATTCCAAGGGATACGAAGCCAAACGGCATTCTCTGGAGCCCATACGTGAAACCTATAGACGTGGCGAGCAAGACAGCTGGCACCTATAGGCTTGTCGCCGGCTCACAAAATCCTGCACCATCATTCAATAGCACTGCTTCTGATGGGCAAGTATTCAGATTGAGGTTCAAGGTTCTAAGGGAAGGGGCAACCTGGCTGCACTTCACATCCACGGAACTATCCGATCGAAGCACGCCCCCGCGCGCTATACCTCATGTAGCCGAAGATGGCCACTTCACCACGAACCTTTTGAACAAGGCACCTTTGGCCAACTTCACCTTTTCGCCGGACACAATATACGTTGGCAGAACCAATGTTGCCTTTGACGGGTCAGCAAGCTATGACCCAGATGGAGGAGCACTCCTCAAGTACATGTGGGACTTCGGAGATACCACAAAAGAAAACACAACAATCCCAACCGCATACCACACATATTCAAGTGAAGGATTCTTCACCGTGACGCTAAGAGTCCTAGACGAAGAAAACAGTTACAGCCCCCCATTCCCAAATCAAAAACCACTAAGCGTGGCGAAATTCTGCGATTTAGCTGTCACTAATGTTACGGTGTCACCTCAAGAGTTGGCCCAAGGACTGAACGCCACAATCAACACCAAATTTAGGAATGTGGGAGACACCAACGTGACAGCAGCCACCATGAAAGCTTACTATAACAAAACAGCGATAGACCCAGGAGACCTTTCGGCAACTAATTGGGAACAAATCGCCAATCAAACGATCAGCCTTCATCCTGTACTGAACCCTTGGAAGCCTGGAGAAAACGTCTCTTGGACGTTCAACTGGAACACCACTGGTGTCAGTTCTAAAGCCTACTACTGGATCATGCTGAACATTACATACAGCCTTCCCTCAGACCACAATGCTGCAAACAATGTCAAGTTGAGCGAAAGCTCCATCCTTATCGGGCTTCCAATAGCCAGATTCACCTTCTATCCAAGCCTTCCAGAAGAGAATCAAATGATAACCTTCAACGCTTCCACAAGCTATGACCCAGATGGCATCATAACCAAATACCACTGGGACTTCGGAGACGGAAACACCAAAACTTACATTCAAGGAATAAACCTCACAGACACCACAACCCACCAATATTCTACTTCGGGCAGCTATCTGGTGAACTTGACCGTTACGGACGACGACGGATTAAGCAACAGCACAACTAAAGAAGTACACGTAGCAATCCCGCCTCCTGTGGCTCTCTTTGAATACGATCCAGTATTCCCCGTTGAAGGCGAGGAAGTAGCATTTAATGCCACAGACAGCCACTCTCCAAAGGGATTCAGCATAACCAAATACCACTGGGACTTCGGAGACGGTAGCCCCTCCGTCGAAGAAACCGACCCTATAGTGACTCATCGATACCTCAGCGCTGGGACTTACAAAATAAATCTTACTGTAACAGACCAGATAGGACTTGCAGGAAGCCTCATCAAGTCCGTAGTTATCGCACGAGGCTCTATAGAAGTCGAAGCCGATGTGGGTGCAATTCACTTCGCAGGGGAAAATGTTGAATTCTACGTCCTAATCAAATTCTTGGGAACACCTATAAGCGCTACAGACCCTATCGACGCCAAGCTCTATTACTCAGGATCCTATCTTGCAACCTTGACGGCTCAGCCGGTAACGGTAGGTCTCTATCGAGTTCCTTACACTATACCTGGCGCAGCTGCTTCAGGCACGTACACCCTGCTTGTCCAAGCTAAGTATTACTCAATGAAAGGCTCGACAATGAGAAGTTTCTTAATAAGCGCCACACTAACAGAAGAGAATGCATGGCTCAAGGAGATCAAAGGCAACGTCATAACAATAGTGACCCGAACAGGAGAAATCCAATTAGACCTAGCCCAGATCAACGCAACCTTACTTAGCATTAAAGGAACAGTTGGCATAATCAACTCAACTTTAGGAGAGATAGTCGTTCCAGATTTAACCAGCATCAACGCAACACTGACTGACATAATCATTGACAGCAAGGGCGAAATACTTGCTCAGATAGACTACTTCCTAGGCTCATCTGGAACCATCACAGCAACACTTGAATACGTATATGCCACAGTAGTTTCAATTGAGGGCGACGTAATGACAATTCAGACCGAAATCGGAACTGTTAAAACAAATGTCGCTGATGTGCAAGCTACCACCACAACACCGCTGTACGTCGCTTCAGCATTCTCAGTTGCCTCAACAATCATTGCTGCGATAGCTTTGGTTTTGCTAAGGAAGAAGTCTACATAAGCAACTAGTAACACAACCACCTTTTTTATTCCTATATCACTCTTAATCTCGCTTAAGCACCATAGGAACAGACTTGAATGAAATGCCATAACCATCGCGATACAGAAGCCGTGGGAGCATGCTCAAAATGCGGCAGAAACGTGTGCGCAAAATGCTCTAGAGCAATTCAGCGACAAATTATCTGCAACGAATGCATCAAAACTGAACAGAAGACCTACTTCAGACTTAAAACATCAAAATTACCATGTGCACTGCTAGGATGGCTAGGCGCATTGAACACACTTCTGACAGGAACTTACATAACCACCACGTACCTCAACCTGACAATAATATCGCCAAGAGAATATCTCCACGCACATGCATACGCTATAGGACTCACAACAGCGATCTTGACCATGATGCTCACATACGGAAGCTATCTACAATTAAAAAGACATGGCTACCTAGGCGCAGAAATAAACATAATAGCTGGCGCACTCTTCCTTGCCATATTTGTTTACTTTAGATGGCTATCGCAGCCACCCTTTCTTGCATGGCTTGGCCTTATGGGATATTTTCTGCCCGCTCCAGCATTACTAAGTGGAATCATCGACATTCTGTTAAGAGAAAAGCAATCTCAACAAGCTCAAAGGCTTTGGAAGCATTGCTGAAAGAAGACAAAGTGCAATGACTAATACACAAGAAATCAATCTGGCTACGAATAGAGTGCTTTCAAGAACTGTGCCGCTTACATATGGTAGTGCCTAGTTTAGGTAGGCTTAGGCCTCTTAAGTCTTAAGTAAGCATACCCGCCAACGATAACAGCAGCTATCACGCCTACTACTACATAGATCAGGTCAAATGACATTCCCGGCTTTGCATCTACTTTGACTATCAACGTCTTTTGGTAGGATGCTGTAGCATCTCTGAACACATCATATGTAATGCCATCCTCATCTGTCACGGATAGTATCACAGTCCAGTTTCCAGTTTTTGAGAAGACGTAGTTTACCGTAGCACCTGTCACGGTCGATGTTGCGGTAGCGGTCAAAGGATTAAGAAGCGGCTCCCACATCCTCCACCTGTAAGTCAACGAGCCACCTTGTTGCGTGCTAGCAGCAGCATTTAGCGACACGGGGTCTCCCTCATAGATGGGAATAGGCAAGGAACCAATGACAAGAACAGGAGGATTTACAACTTTTATTACCATCGCGGCATTGTTATTGGTCTCATTTTTGTCTACCTCAAGTATCGTAAGATTCAGTGCGATAGTGCAGGAGCCTGCGACCCATTTGGTCGAGGCGAACTGCAACTCCTTTGTCTCCCCTGACAGTACGCTCTGGCTCAACCAGCTTTTGCTGTCCGAAACTGTGCCGTCTGGAGCCAAGAGTTTAAGGGTTGCGCTGAAGGTCTCATTCGCAGTTTGCCTTGCCTTAACAATTGTACTAATCGTTCCGTTCTCGCCAACAATCAAAGGAGGTTCAAATTCATGGGCACCTTTAATCACAGAGACATCTATGCTTATCACAGCCACATCGTGTCTTATCTCTGTTGCAACCTCTACAGCTGAACTTGTTCGAATGTTGTTAGTAGAGTTTGTGTCACTGGGGGCTAAGCTTGCATTTGCCATGAGGTAGTATATAGCTGGCGGAACGCCAATAGTGCTCCAGTTGAGGCTTAGACCAATTTCAGATTTGCTTCCCAGATTGACTCCGCTCTTCTTGCCGATCTGTGCCCATCCTGCGCTGGCAAGGTTGTTCCAATCTATGACAGTTTGATTGTAGCTAACCGTGACGGTGTAGTTCTCAGGGACATCTCCAAGATTCTTGACGGAAAAGTCAACCTCTACTGTCCTATTCTGCAATATGACCTCGTGCGAAGGAGTAATGGCCGTTACTGCCAAGTCACGGTTCTCTACCACAGTCAGGGTTTTGGTTGCCGGACCACTCGAGATACCGCCATCATCTACAACCACTAAAGTCACTGTAAAACGTCCCGTTGTAGAGTAGGGGTGGGTTACAATCTTGCCGCTAGTTGTGACTCCGTCACCGAAGTTCCAGTGGTAGCTGTCAATGTATCCGTCTGGGTCATAGCTTTCTGAGGCGTTGAAAGCAACTGCCTGGTTCTTAGCTGCTTTTCCATCAGGGGGCCACACAGTGAATTTAGCTCTTGGAGTGCCAGGGGTTTCCACATATCCGTCAAATTTTGCGTGGAGAATCCTCATGCTCACGTTGGGTTGAGGCTTCGCGGACAGCTCAGTTCCAGTTAGCCGAAGATATGAAGCTCCCTGCTCCAGCATCGTAAACGTCATGTTGAAGACTGTGTTAGATTTCCCAGGATTGTTAAACACCGGAGCCATATAGAAACACGCGAAGCCCACATGGTATGTTCCCGCATCTGGATCAACAATATCAAAAAGCTGTTGCACGCCAAGGTCTGGGTCAGTGTGAAGCACACCGTTGGGATAGTCCTCTACTGGAACAGTTACTATGTGTGAAACGTAGTCTAGCTTAGCCGGATTCCATGTGAGATTGATGTCAAAGCCGAAGAGATTCCCCAAAGGGACCTGCAAACCGGGGGTAACTGGGTCCATAGTGTAGCTATTGGTCAGATTGAAAATACTCACACTAATCGTGAAAGTAGAGCCAACAGATGCCACGGTTTCCTCCGGATAAACATGCACACAAGGTTTATCAGTTGATAAGCTTGAGCTTGCAAAAGACAAGTCTGCTAGAGAATTTATGAAAACTATGCCCGCGTTCAGCAAAATGACCGCGATAACAAATGCTTTTGCAACATCTTTCCGCATGCCTCTTCCCCATCCCTATGTTGTTTGCCTATATCTTCAGACAGAGACTTTTATATCTTGCTATTCTAAAACTAGTGACTGCATTCTGCCTAAAGGTCAAAAAAGAAGATGTAAGAAAAAACATAGACGTTCTTCAGACCGTGTGGAACTGGTCAGAACAACTCCAACACACTGTTTTTTGTTCAATTTTAAGCAGATCGTCAAGGCTTTCTCTTGGGTTTCACCTTTATTTTATGTCTCGAACTCTTTGCCCCCCAAACCGCCAACACAACCCCTAGAAGAAACACCGCGCCTCCCACAGGCAAGAGGAAAATGTAGGCATATTCCTTCTCAAAGACCTCACGGTGCAGGACAAGGCTTTCAGCAGGACCCCACATCCACCATTCCTTTATGACACGCGCTACGTACGTGCCATTATGATTGACAACGCCACCTATTCCATCAGGCGGATCCTTCACTCCAAGACTACCAGCCTCTATCAACTCAACCTTAGACAATAGGATGGGAAGATGTTGTCCGGGAGTGGTGTAGTACGAGTATCCAGGCGGAGGAGACGCGTAAAAAACCTTGAACTTCGCTTCAACATTATAAGGATCGGTGATTGTGACATTAAGAGTCTGCGGCAACGGTTCCCCGGTGATGGGATCAAGCTCCGGATCCTCTGCCCACCAAGACCAGTTGGGGTATCCAGGTACCGTGACCAAGTAAATATTGTCTCCCTGACAATAATCGCCCGAGATTTCCCATGCATTAGAAGCAGTCATCTCATAGGGTATCGTTTTCAGCGTTTGGCGTTCAGCGAGCCCGACCACGACTAAACCAAAGAGCAGCAGAACAATCCCAAGAATCAAGAATTGCTTTCTCAAACTGCCTTTATTCCCAGCTAGTCGTTCCTTAAAATGTAAGATAACTCGCTTTTTTATATACCTTTCATTAGAGCTTGCATGTTACGAGAGTGCACGAATTAAGCTCCACGAGACTGTTGTCAAGTAGATGGAGATGTTGACCGCATTCGCTATAGGATTTTAAACCTATCTAGCAAAACTTAAGTATCTATTGTTCTTCTCATTCACTCACTTGAATAATATGGGGAGAGAAATTTGAAAGCGAAAGAACTAGTCATGATAACCACTTTCGTAGTAACTCTATCACTTGGATTCTTTGCGTTTACAGCGCCGAGTTCAGCTTCTACAGGTGAGACCTTCGAAGTCAACATAAGCATAGAAGATATCGTCAACCTGTGGGGACTTGACCTCACACTATATTACAACACCCAGAGTCTAGACCTGATAGAAGCTAAACCCCAGCCACCATGGGATTTGGTTACCATTGTCAAGAACCAAATTGACGACTCCAAGGGAACGTACCGACTCGCCATGGCAGCCTTTGCCCCAGAACCTCCTTTCAGTGGCAGCACAGTGTTGGCGAAGCTAACTTTCGTCCGTACTGGCGATGGAGAATCCAGTCTTCAGCTCGCTGACACCACCTTGGCAGACAGAAACGGCAATCCTATCCGACATACCGTAGAGGGCTGTGTCATTCGAGGAATCCAAGTACATGACGTAGCCATTACCGAAATCACAGGTTATCCAAGAGGCGCCTATCAAGGCGACCCAATCTACCTAGACGTAGTTGCTGAAAACCACGGGGACTTTGTAGAGACCTTCACAGTTACAGTTTATGCCGACATAGATGCAAACGTCATCGCTGACGAAGTTACGGTTGGAACACAACAAGTTCTTGATCTGCCAGCGCATACTTCCAAGCTTTTGTATTTTGTCTGGGACACAACCGACGCTCCATACGGTAAGTATTGGATAAGTGCACAAGCCACTGAAGTCTTGAACGAATTCGATTTAGAAAACAATTTCTTGAAAGCTGGAGAGTTCATCGGAGGAGTCTATCCTCCACCATATGTACGAAGTAGAGCCGACCTGTTGACACAGATGATCTCTGCGCTTGCAGTAGCTACATTGGCGGTTGGCATGACTATAAGAGTCAAGAGCTACTGGTGCCTATAAGAACCGCTTCCACTCCTCCTTTTTTATTTGTGAGATCAGCCATCTAATAGGTCCTGTTTTGAAATAGCATGTTATATAGCCATGGTCTATTGGATAGACAGAAGCAGCTTAATGCATTATTCACAGAGGCAAATTAGACAATCTCATAAACAGAACAAAGGCGAAGAGAGGAATATTATATAGCTAGGAGGTGTCTTTGGTTTGATCCTTGTTGCTCAGCTTCGGGCTGAGCCTGTTGAGGCCTGGCATCTTAAAGCTCTGGGCCCTTCTTGAAAGTGTCCACATTCTGAGTTTCGCCAGTCCTACAGCTGCCAAACCTCCGATTGCGAAAAAGTACGGAAGATTCTTAGCGAATTCTAAGAATAGCGTGTACGTCAAGACCATATCTGCAACTTCCGCTCCTTTGTAATCCCAGAATTCAGAAGCCCGAATAAAATTCCTAGAGACAAAGCCACATCCAGACAGATATGAGATAGGATACAGAAAAGGATTGAAGTAGACCTTTAGATCCCCCTTGAAAAGATTGAAGACCGACACCGTATTTTCGGATATCCCCCTTGTAGCTGTCATTCCAATTGGCTTCATATCCACGGTTGCCTGATAGCCTATTCCTGAGAAAACCGCGGCACCCATTAGGCCTATAGCAAACAATAGCATACAGAGTATCTTCACCTTGTTCCTGCCGAGGAAAGTCGTTTTCTCATCGTTTCCTTCCATCATGTGCGCTTCCTTGGGCGAGGCAGACAAATAATAGCCTAAACGAGAAATAAATATCTTTACCACGTGTAACACTTGACCTACAAAGCTAGCTGTGCCACTTTCTGGCTCTGAGCTTCAATGCATAGCCAAAATTCCCTTGCCCAGAACATGTCTAGCCATTGAACGATGTGTTCAATGGTTCAAGCAGAATGTACGAAAGGGGGATTTTACGTGAGCCTCGTACTCAGGATGCCTTTGTTGCGCTTGTTTGGTTTCGCTTTCTCCAAAGGATTGTTGCTCCAACAGCTAATCCTATGATTGCAAGTGTCAAGCCTATTATCCAGAAGGGAAAGGTTTCCGACGAGAGAACTGTTATGGTTATCGAGTCCTCAGCATCGTTTGCTGCCGCGTCTTCGACGATCAAGGTCACAATGTATGTTCCGGGATTTGTATAGGTATGGTTTGTTGTTATGCCTTCTCCAAAAGTTCCGTCTCCGAATTCCCAGCTGTAACTAACAATACCAACGTTGTCGACGGATGCACTGGCATTAAAAGCAACTAGAGTCCCTGCGCTTACAGTTTGGTTTTGT
>CAYLSJ010000045.1:0-2000 GCA_964386655.1 uncultured Candidatus Bathyarchaeia archaeon
GGGGCTGACGGTCAGGCGAACCTGGCCAGGCCCGGAAGGGAGCAACCTAAACTTGGACGCTCAGCGCTCAGAGGAGAGCCGACATGAGATAGGAGGCTGGTTGAGGCTATGCGAAAACTAGGCGTCGAACTGCGGTGACCTGCCGCCTCTTGGATAGCAGGCTGTCTTTATGAAAAGGGTTAATTCTCACGCTTCTTTTTGATATCTATTCAATGGACGGTTGTCGTGGCGATTCAGTGCTGCAGAAAAAGGGCTTGGTCATCGCTGTTTCAGGCAAGGGTGGAGTAGGTAAGACTACAGTCACGGCTTTAATGGCTAGGATTCTGAGCGAAACCAACCCAGAAAAAAACGTGCTCGTCATCGATGCAAATCCAGATTCTAACCTAGCTGATGTGTTAGGCATTCCTGTGACTCGCACCGTGGGCATGGTGACTGAAGAATTGAGGAAGTCATTGGAGAAATCTGCGATTCCGCCGACCATGACCAAGGAAGACATACTTGAAACCCGTATATTCGAAATTCTCTATGAGACACCCACTTTTGATCTGCTCGTTATGGGTCGCGGCGAAGGCGAAGGCTGCTACTGCCCAGTTAACGCTTTTTTGGCACATATCGTTGACCGCTTGATGGGCAACTACGACTTGACCCTAATGGATATGGAAGCAGGCTTGGAGCATTTAAGCCGACGAACCGACCGTGACGTCGACATAATGATAGTTGTAACCGACCCCAGTTCCATGGGTCTGATGACTGCTCAACGAGTCAAAGAAGTCGCCAAAGAAGTCCACATAGACTTCAAGAAATTCTACCTAATCGGAAATAGGTGGACGCCTGAAATGGAACCTATGCTAGAAGAGGAAGCAAAGAAACTTGGCTACGAGTTCGTGGGCATCATACCGACAGATGACAACATATTCACCCACAACCTAACCGGGAAACCGTTGCTCGACCTGCCCAAAGATAGCCCAGCAATACCAGCCGTGAAGCAGATCTTGACACGCATAGGCTTGTTTAACTAGAAAGAATATCAGTCCAGACTCACATGTGGTTTGTCTAGACAGTTTTCTGCGCCAAGTATTCAATTAAACCGTGGTAATGCGATTCACCGTGATCAAGATCCAATCCCACGCCTTCAATAAAATAGACGGCTTTGAACCCTCTGAAAAGAGACTGAATCTCGTCTCTTGTGAAGTAATGAATGTATGCATTCCTCTTTGCAGAGTAGAATGTGTTCTCCTCCACTTCTTTCAAGCCTTCTTTAGCCTGCCGGTAGCTTGGATCACTCGGCGAGAACACTCCCAAGTAGACCAAACCATCTTTTTTCAAACCATTCTTAATCTCGTTCACAATCGTTTCGACTTCGGTTTTCCTGAAGAAGTTCAGCACCCATGCCGCAATGATGAGGGAGTATTCTTCTGGATGAATGGTTATCTCTTTCAAATCCTTGACTTCAGCTTTGACTCTGAGTTTTTGTGTTTCAGCTCTCTGAACGCATCTTTCAACAGCAGTTTGGGAGATATCTACTCCTTCGACTTCGTAGCCCATCTTTGCGAAGAACAGGGCGTTTCTCCCTTCTCCGATGCCCAAGTCTAGAACAACACCTTTTGGAACAATCTTTGCATACTCTATGAGAGTGCGATCAGGCTTTAAGCCCCAAAGCGATTCGATGTCTCTGTAGGCTTCTTCCCAAGATGAAGGCAGCCCCAACATGTTCTCCTCCGTCAGTTCACCATGTGTAATAGGTTGATAAGCGATTCCGCCAGTCACTGAGTCTTCTTCGAGACCTGAATCTTCTCTCCAATCGTTGATTTCTTGACGCTTAGCATTTCTTCAACCATAGGAAGCTGCCGTCTGTAAATGTGGCAGTTCTTGGAATGCATAATCATCTTTCCAGTGTAGACCTCTTCCCATTTGACACCATGAATGTCTCTGCCTCTAGCGTTAAGCTCTTTCACAAAGGCTTCGCTGAAAAGCTGCAGCCCCGCCAGATTAGCTGGCAA